>WFMY01000093.1 GCA_015488855.1 Helicobacteraceae bacterium | reverse complement strand
GACTATGCCAACTTCATGCTCAGGTACCATCTTTTAGCCTTTGCTTCACAACAAGTAGATGCAGTATCTTGGCATCAGCTCATAGCTCCTGGCTATGGGCTCATAGACAACAGAGAGGGCATCATCAAATACCCAGCCTTCCAAACATACAAAACTATGATAAAGCATCTTCAAGATGCACAGTTTTTAAGACTAGACATTAAACGGGGATACTATATATTGCAATGTTTAGTTGAGGATCAACTTCTACAAATCCATTGGTCACTTAAGCCTACAACACTAAAAAGGGAAAGTTATTTTGAAGTCTATTCAAAAAATGGGGAAGAGATAGAAGAGGATGAACTTTCTATTGGTTCATCACCCCTTTACATATATATCAAAAATTAAAATTCAAACTTAAATCCAAAATAACCTGATCTATTGTAAGTAATATTATATTTGACTGCATTTATCTCATAATTAGTATCAATATTTCTATAACCAATAAATACAGAACCTCTTTCTATCACTTCTGCTCTTATTCCTGCACGATATTCTTTAAAACTAGAAGCATCAGAAAAGCTCAAAGACTGGGGTGCATAATAAGCCTTTGCACTAATTTCAATTGGGATGAAATTTTTAAGAGGTAATGTATAAGAGAGGTCTAAACCAAGTGGTACACTTATAAATGTAGCTCCATCAATTGCAGAAAAGTTCGTTTTCACACCAAGTCCTACTTTTAAACCTGTATTTTGAATCTCTTGCTTAATTAAAAAATTAAATTCTAGAAAGTACTTTGTATTTATAAGCCTATTAGCATTATTATTTGATGCCTTTAAATATTTTACACCAATAAAGGTAGTATCGGGTTTTACATTTCCATTATACTGCCCTAGATCTAAACCTAAACCTAATTCTAAATCTTTGTCATTTATATTTACCTCTGCATTATTCATAGCAAAAACTGAGATACTACTTACTACCAACAAACCTATTTTTTTCAACATTATTATCCTTTATTATCATAATCATAATTATACCATTTTGAGCAAAATTTATTCCATTTAAGTAATTAAATTTAAATTTAAAATCTCTTTAACATTAAATAATCTTTAAGTCATAACTCACTATAATTGAACCGAAATTTTATCTTAAGGAAACAAAATGAAAAAAATTACTACTGCAATTATTGCCCTAGGTGCTACTTCAGCTTTAATGGCTGGTGTGAATGCGGCTGCTTGTAAAGGTTGTCATGGACAAAACTGGGAGAAACATGCTCTTGGTAAATCTAAAATTGTTGCTAACTTAACTCATGCTGAGATAGCTACTGCTACTAAAGGTTACAAGGCTGGAACTTTTGGTGGACCAATGAAAGGTCTTATGAAAGGTCAAGTTGCAAAATACTCTGACGCTGATTTAGAAGCTTTCGCACAAACTATCGGTAAATAATTACTTTTTTATATGTCAGAATCTATTCTGGCATATAATGCTTTTTCTTTAAAGCCTCTTTTTTTAACTCTTGATTCCTAGCATCATTTAGTTCATCCTCGCCATCAAATTTAGTCGCATTTAAAAACTTATTTTCATCATCAAATTGTCCATTTTTAATAGCCCATAAAAAAGCAGTTAATGCAATAGCACCTAAAAATACAGACACACCTAACATCATAGCTACTACCCAATTATCCATCTCGAACTCCTTAAATCTTATATTTTATACGCATAGAATTTAATACTACTAGCAAAGAACTCACGCTCATAGATATTGCTGCTACCAATGGAATGACATAACCTGCCATAGCTAGAGGAATAGTTATAGCATTATACACCAATGAAATCCCTAGATTTTGCTTAATAAGTGAGTATGTTGTATCAGAGATTTTAAAAGCATCTAACAGTGCCTCTAAAGAATCATCTAAAAGAACTACATCACCAACATCTATGGCAATATCACTACCGCTACCCATCACTATGGAAATATCTGCTCTAGCTAATGCTAAGATGTCATTAATACCATCACCAACCATAACGACTTTTAAACCTTTATCGTGGAGTGAACTTATATAATTTGACTTATCTTCTGGTGCTTGTGTACTATATATGTTCTGTATACCAACTTCTTTTGCCACCTTTGATACAGTCTCTTCATTGTCTCCGCTTAATATTACGACATCTATATTTTTTCTTTTTATTTGGGCTATAACCTCTTGAGCATTTTCTTTGATCTTATCATCTAGTTCATAAACAGCTACAACTTTACCATCAATTGCCAAATAAAAAAGAGTATTTTTGCTCTTTATATAAAAATGTATCCCATTTTGTTCTAGTAATGTTGCATTGCCACCTAGTATTTTAGAATCATCAATATATGCAACTATCCCTAAAGAGCTGAGTTGTTCATAACTATCAAACGCTTTCATCTCAATACTTGCATCTAAATTTAGATGATTTTTGATGCCCTGAGAGACAGGATGATTAGATTGACTTACCAAGTAGTAAAGTAATCTGCTATCAAAATCTTCATAAAGATGCTCTTTTACAACTTCAGGATGTCCAACCGTAAGAGTGCCTGTTTTATCAAGAACTAATGTATCAACTTTTGCCATAGTTTCAAGTTGGGCAGCTTCTTTAAATAAAATCCCTCGCTTTGCGCCTAATAAAAGTCCCACTAATGTTGCTACAGGTGTAGCAAGAGCCAATGCACATGGACATGCTATAACAATAACAGATATACCAACCATAAATGATTGCTCAAAATCTTGTAGCCATATCCACCATACAATAAATGTTGCGAATGACAAAAATAATATAGTGCTTGAAAAATACTCAGAAAGTCTGTTTGCCATCTGCTGAATTTTAGGTTTTTTATTTATTGCGGATTCCAACATCGTAAGAAGGTTTGATAAGGTAGAATGTTCAAAATCTTTTATAGCTCTAAAATGTATATCGGCATCTATACTTGCAGTACCACTAATCACATTATCGCCTATAAATTTCTTTACGGGCTTACTTTCCCCTGTTAAACTTGACTCGTCAAAAGAACCACTTCCCTTAATGATTTCACCATCAAAAAGAACTCTTTCACCACTTGCTACTACTATAATATCTCCAACTTTTACATCATCAATCTTACTCAATACAATAGAGTTATTTTTATATACTTTTACTTCATTAGCTATATTTTTACTGATAATATCTAATGAATCTGCTATATTTTTCTTACTCAAAACCTCCAAAAATTTACCAATAAGGACAAAAGTGATGATCATACTTACACTATCAAAGTATGCTTCACCCTCTTGTGCAAATAAAATGTATAAGGAGTAAACATAAGTAAGTGAAGCCCCTGTTGCTACCAATAAATCCATATTTACTGTTTTTGTTTTTAAACCAAAATAAGCACCTCGAAAAAATATCCAACCACTATAAAAAAGAACGGGAGTCGATAATATCCACTCTGCAATATTCAAAATAGTTTTCATCTCTTGGGTAATACCTGTAAAATAACCTGCATACTGTGCAACAGCTATCCACATAATATTCATAGAAGCAAAGATGGCTACAGCCATTCTTAAGTAGTATGATTTTCGTTCTTTGTTTGCATGATTCTCTTGAGATGAAGCATCATAAGCAAAGGCATTATAACCAATAGAACGAATCATCTCAATGATCTGTGAAAGCTTCACTACATCATTTGCCCATACTATTGTTGCTTTATTATTAGTAAAATTAATGTCAGCTTCTATCACTCCATCCATTTTATGAAGAGCTTTTTCATTCAACCACACACAAGCAGAACAATGAATTCCTTCTATGATGAGAGAAACTTTTGTAAAACCATCGTCATCAATTTTCACATACTTTTCATGAAAAGATTCACTATCAAATGAGCTACTATCCTCAAGTATATGTGTAGGGGCAGTTAAAGTAGTCTCACCAACTTTTTCATAAAAGCTATCAAGACCTTCGGAGTTAAGTAAATTATATACCCCTTGACAACCACTACAACAAAAGTAATGCTCCCCATCTTCAATCATAACACTTGTATCAAAAGACAAGTGGCAATGTGTACACTTAACTTTCTTTGACAACTTCAAATCTTCCTATACTTTTATTTTTTACAAGTTTATTCCATTTTTTCACATAACCATTCATACATATATAGACACCATTTTTCGGTTTTGCTTTTAAAAATCCCATCGCCATACCAAGATTAAAACTTGCTTCTGATTTTTCTATCTCGTAAGGTTTCATAGCACCAGTAAGTACAATTTTTCTATCATCAAAAATTGCATCCAAAAACTCTGCTGTTTTATCCATAGAGTCAGTACCATGCACAAGAATAAAAGAGCTGTCTTTAGATTCCATTATAATATTCGTAATTGTTTTTCTATCTTCTAGGTCTATCTCTAATGAATCTTTGAAAACAACTCCAGCCATATCATATTTACTCTCTACGCTGTCAAGTATTTTTACTAATGCTATTGAGTCGTAAGGAACCTCTAATTCTCCACTTCTAGCATCATATCTTTTGTTAAAAGTTCCACCACTATTTAGAATTAACATTATATATATCTCCTAATTTATTTACAATTTTTGTTGCATTCGATTTTAATATAGTCCCAATTCCATCCAACAAGTACGCAGTAGATAGTCCCGCATTGAATCCTGCGTCAATATCTCTTTGTTTATCACCAACTATGATAGAATTTTTTAGATCTAAATCATATTCCTGTTGTGCATCTAAAAGCATCTTAGGTTTTGGTTTTCTACACTCACAAGGTCCTGTGATATCTGGATGATGTGGACAATGATAAACTTTTGAAATCTTTACATCATGTTTCAAGAATTCATCTAACATCCAATTTGTTAAAAGGTTAAAATCTTCTTCACTATAATACCCTCTAGCTATACCACTTTGATTTGTAACAATAAATACTAAATAGCCATGTTTTATATAGTATCTACAAAGTTCAAAAACACCATCTATAAATTCAAAATCTTCTATTTTATATAGATAATCCTTTTCAATATTCACGACTCCATCACGATCTAAAAAAAGTGCTTTTTGCATAGATTAACTTACACCATCACCGAAAATTTCTTTCTCAATAATGTCACAAAGAATATGCCCTATCAATATATGAGATTCTTGAATACGGGGAGTTATATCTGATGGCACAATAATAGCATAGTCTGCTAACTTAGCCATCTCCCCACCATCTTTTCCAACTAAAGCAACACTCTTGATATTTTTTTCTTTTGCACTTTTAAAGGCATTAATAATATTTTGTGAATTACCAGAAGTAGAGATACCAATAAAAAGATCACCCTCTTGTCCCATACTTTCAAGTTGACGCGAAAAAACTTGTTCATATCCATAATCATTCCCAATGGCTGTTAAGACTGATGTATCTGTAGTTAAAGCAAGTGAAGGTAAAGAGGGTCTATCAAAACCATATCTTCCAACCATCTCAGCAGCAATATGTTGTGCATCAGCAGCACTTCCCCCATTACCAGCTAAAAGAGTCTTTTTATTAGCCTTATAAAGTTTAACACATAGTTTTGAAACTTGCTCTATTTTATCTAAAAGTTCCTCATTGTTATATATATTTTGCTTTGTTTCGTATGATTTTTTTACTTGATTTTTTATGTAGTTTTTCATTAATATTAACCCTAAATTATAATATTAGAAATAATAGCATTTTAAAGATTAGTTTTTGATTTGTAAGAGAGCTAGAGTGATTTTTTTATAAAAATGAGAGTATAAAAATAAGAGTATAAATATGAAGTAGGTTACATTTAAAAATAAAGTTTGATTGAGAGTCTCTCTTTAGTGCCAAAGCGGCTAGCATAGTAATTTTGACTTGTTAAAATTGCGTTTAAATAGTAAATAAATGATTTAACTAGGCAGCGACCTACATTCCCAATCCTGCAAGGACAAGTATTATCAGCGATGAGAGGCTTAGCTTCTGGGTTCGGAATGGGACCAGGCGTTT
>WFMY01000092.1 GCA_015488855.1 Helicobacteraceae bacterium | reverse complement strand
ATTTATATGTGATAATGGGTTGGCTTATCGTAGTTGCATATCATCCACTTTTGCACAATATGCCGATAGGCGGATTATGGCTTCTTTTAACTGGAGGACTTTTTTATAGTTTTGGCGTGATTTTTTATATACAAGACGATAAACCATATTTTCATACCATCTGGCATCTATTTGTTTTAACAGGGAGTATAGCACATTATTTTATGACTTTATTTTATATTATTTAGTGCTATTTGGTTTTTATATTATAGATAAATCATGATTTGTTTAGTAGTTTTATTTATATGCTTAAATCTTGCCATTTTGAAAACTTTTATCTCTTTTATTATAAAAAATCAACCCGTTTAAAGAGATGCTAAAAAAAATATATTCTCTCACAAAGAGATATAATTACGAAGCAGACCGTTTAATACAAATATGAGAATCAGTGAAAATGATGCTTTTTATACTTTGCCAGAGAACATAGTAACAGCTACGACAACTAATACTAATAGAAAAGTCACAGTGTTTAGTAGCTTCAGATTTATCTAGGTTTCAATAAAAAAAATCGATAAATAATTCGTAGTAGATCTAGTCGCTTAAGGTTATAATTCGTAATATTTTTTACGAAAAACTGCAGAATTTAACTCCGCCGTTGACAGTAGCTACTATTTAAATATGTTCAATCAAAGGTATAGCTGATAATCTAAATACATTTTTAGTCCCATTTGATAGAGTTTCAGATTGATAATTATCAGAAAAAGATAACCATTATATTAATGCTAAAAGTGTGTTACTTGGGATAGCATAAGGGTTGAAATAAAAAGAAATTTTGAATTGGCTTTGATATTTGAGAGCATTATACCATTTCTCTTTTTTCTTTATAAAATATGCGTCTCTTTTGGCGCTTTGCTTGAGATTACCTTTTTATCTTCTATTTTAAGTATTCTATCACAAAGCGGTAACATCGCTTCATCATGGGTGACCATTATAACAGCTACATCTTGATCCGTTGCTATTTTTTTGAGCATTTTTACAACATCTACGGAGCGTTTAATGTCAAGGGCTGCTGTGGGCTCATCTGCTAGGATTATCTCTGGTTTGTTTGCAAGTGCTCTTGCAATGGCAGCGCGTTGATTTTGTCCTCCTGAGAGAGAAGAGGGCATTGCGTTTGCATTGTTGCCAATGTCAAAATACTCCAAAAGCTCCATCGCTATTTTTTCGCTCTCCTCTTTAGACACACCGTTTGTTTGTGGTACAAGTGTGACATTTTCCATAATATTTAAAAAAGGGATGAGGTAGTGTGCCTGAAAGATAAAGCCTATTTTTTCGCGCCGTATTTTTCGCGTCTCTTTTGTAAGCCATTTGTTCTCATAGACCTTCTCATCTCCTAGCCAAATAGTTCCACTTGTCGGCTCTTGCACGCAGCCTATCATCATAAGCAGCGTTGTCTTTCCCGCACCACTAGGGGCTACAAGGGCGACAAGTTCACTTTTATTTACTTCAAAAGAGGCACCATTAATGACCTCTACAAGGCTATCACCTTTACCGAAGTTTTTAACAAGATTTTCTACTTTTATCGCTTGTTTACTCATGCTCATCCTCCTATTGCCTCTGCTGGATCGGCCGATATTACTTTTCTTACACCCACAAAAGAGGCTAAAATAGATGCTATGATAATGACTATAAAAAGTCCAAAAGCATCAGGCGTTTCAAGCACAACTCTTTTTGGAAATTTCGAGTAAATCAGATGAGCAAAAATATTTCCTGCTATAAAAGCAAGAACACCCATAAGTACCGTCTCTTGCACTATCATTTTAATAATCACTGAGTTTGGTATGCCTATAAGCTTCATAATAGCTATCTCTTTCATCTTTTCAAGCGTCATAGTGTAGATGATAAGGGCGATAATAATGGTCGAGACAATGATAAGTATCACGGTAAACATTCCTATTTGCTTTGAAGCCGTTTTTATTAAGTTTTTGGTTAAAATTGTCTTCTCTTGCTTTGCTGTATAAACAGATTTATGTTTCCAGCGCCGAATATCTTGTGCGACTTTGTTTACATCGTAACCACTTTGTACACGAGCAACAATCGCATTTACCATATGGGAATTTATATTATTGATGCCTCTTGCTCTGTCATTTCTTATGCGAGCATTGGAGTAGAGAAATTGCAACTCTTGTGCATCTTTGAGTGAGATGTAAACTAAAGGGTCACCCCCAGAAGAGACCGTTCCATGCGTTACACCTACAACAGTGAAAATATCTCTACCCAAAGGAATTTTATCACCGAGTTTAAAGCCTGTTTTGTCTGTAACAACCATCTCATAGTGGTCACGTCTGAGTCCTCGTCCTGCTATGAGTTTGTTTGGATTGATAGGGTCAATATCTCCAAACGGGTTAAACCCAACTGCAAAAACACGTACCATCTTTGTTTTTAAAGGGAGTTGGAGATTTTGAAAGGTAATGCCTTCTGCACTTTTTATCCCATGTATAACACGGATGGTATCTTCTAAATCTTCATGTACTCGTGATGCTTCTGCAAAGGGTCCGAGTGTATTTTCTTGCACGACCCACAAATCAACATGCAAATCATCAAGCAAGACTTGCGCATCTATAATCATACCTCTATAAACACCCATCATAATCATAACAATGCCAAGAAGCATCCCCACACCTGCAGCGGTGACGATAAATTTTCCAAGAGTATGTTTTATCTCTTTTTGTGCTAAGCTAATCATTGGTAAACTCTTGCGCCCTCAGAGAGACGCTTTTTATTTTTCGCAGGCATAAGTATGACTACGTTTGTAGTAAGGTTTTTTACAGCTGCTGTTTTGTCGTTGATGCCTAGCAGTGTGACTTTTTGAAAGTGTGCCTTGCTGTTTTGGACTATCCAAACGCCACTTTTACCATCTTTATAAACTATCACTTTTGTAGGTACTGTGACAACATTTTGAAGTCTTTTGGTATTTATGAGTACCTCTGCCTGTTCATTGATGTAAAACGGAATTGGTAGTTTCTCAAACGCAACATCTACCTCTCTCTCTTGTGTGACTGCGTCACTCTCTGCTTCGATGCGTTTTACAATACCTGCAAATTTTTTCTTGGTATGAGAACGGAGTATGATAGTTGCGTGTTGTCCAACTTTAATGTTACCACTAATGCGTTCATCAATGTAGGTACGGATCCAAATATCTTGAGGACTTACAATTTTAAATATGCTCTGCGTGGGCACAATACTTTGAGCGACTTCTGCTTTTTTTGCTATGACATAGCCATTAACAGGTGCATAAATTTTGTAACGTGAAAGTTTTACTTCAAGTGCTTTTACGTTTGTTTGCGCGAGTTTTACCTCTTGTATTGCTGAGTTTATATGTGCTTTTGTAGCAGCAATCTGTGCTCTTATGGCATCAAAGTCTGCTTTGGCTTTGTCGTACTCCGATTGAGAAGCAAATGACTGGATTTTGAGTTTTTTATAACGGTCGTAAGTTGCAAGTGCTAAATCTCTTTGTGCATAGAGTGCATCAAGATCTTTACGCGAAGCTGTAACTTCTATTTTTGCTTTTTGTACAGAAATTTTTGCCTCTTTTACAAGCTCGGGCATATCAACAACATCCATCTCTGCAAGCAGTTGCCCTTTTTTAACCCATTGCCCTTCATCTGTATAAAGTACTTTTATTTTTGAAGCAAAGAGTGCTGTAATGTTATAAATCTCTTTTGCACCGACATTTCCTATACCAAAAGTTTTAAGTTGCATATCTCCTCTTTTGGGAGTAATCGTTTTATAGGTACTTTTTGGAATGTAAATTTTGTTGTAAAAAACCGTTCCACTAACAAGCACTAAAAGAGTGATAAGAACGTATTTAAGATAGTTGTTCATTATATTTTTCCTTCAAGATATTGGATTTTGTCAATGCTTAGTACGCGTGAATAACGGGCCTCAAGTAGTCCTAGTTTTGCGCTTAACACCTGAGAGGTGGCATCTAATAGTTCGATATAGGTAGTAATGCCCACTTTATATCGTCCATCAATCACCTTTTCTGTCTCCTTTGCAGAGTAAAGTTGTGCCTTTTTTGCAGCGATGGTCTTATTGTAGCGTTTGATGTCAAGTAGCAAGTTGTCTAGCTCTTCTTTTAGAGCAAGTTTGCGTGAGCGTTTGTCCTCTTTGCTAATCTGTGCAGATATTTCTATTTTTTGTGCTTCTGTTGAGATTCTTCCACCGCTGTAGAGTGGAATATTTATAATTATGCCCGCCGTTGTGGTATTATAAATATTGAGCGTGTCAAAGTGGTTATAAGATGCTATTGCGTCGATAGAACCGTAATGCTCTGCTTTTGCCGATTTGTGTAGTAAGATGTTTTTCTCAATATTTTTATTGTCAATTTTAAGCGTATAGTTTGAAGCAAGCACCTCCTTTTCTATATCTGTATTAGCATTGAAACTCTTTTGTAGCACCGCGTTCTCAAGTGTGACATTCTCATCAATTTTTTTGCCCATATAGAGTGAGAGTGAATTGCGTGCTTTATCAAAACTTGCTTGTGCGATGGCAAGATTATTTTCTGCATTGTAAACGGCTGAGAGAAAACGGCTTGCGTCTGCCGTGGTTTTAAGCCCCTGTTTTACCAGAGCTTTTGCTTGTGCATAGTAGGCTTTCTTTGCTTCTAAATCTTTTTTACGGACGTTGAGCGCCTCACGCTGGACTACCATAAGTATGTAAAAAGATTTGACTTTATAAGCAAGTAGTGCTTTGAAATCCATCAAAGAGAGTTTTGAAATTGCTTCATCTTGTTTACTTACATCAATTTTGGAGGCAGTTTTACCAAAATCCCATAACTTTTGTTTCACATTCACTCCTATATTCCAACCCACATCATCCTTCGTATGAAAAGAACCATTTACAGGAAGAACGTAAGTTTGTATGACATTATATTGCCCAGAAAGATTGACTTGTGGCAGATAATCACCAACAGCCGAACGATGCGAAAGCTTTGATTGTCGCATCTTCAACTGTAGAGATTGAACATCAGGATAGTTTTGCAGTGTAGCATCGATGGATTCCTGAAGTGTAAGCGTCTCTGCCTTTAGCATGGAAAAGAGCAGCAAAGAGGAGAAAAATATTCTTTTCATTATAAGCCTTATGAGATATTTTTATGTTGTATTATCTTATAAGTGTGTTAAGGTATCGTTAAAGGGTAAAATTTTTTGTGAGATTACACAATAACAAAGGCGCTAATATCCAACTCATTGGACTGTCTATGGTATCTTTAGCTATCATATGCTATTTACTAGCAGTTGAACTTCAATATCCAGTACAATTTTCACTTGTTTATCTATCGCTAGTATCTCTGATAAGTAAGTTTAGTAAGAAAGCCCTCTAAGACAAAGGAATCGCACAATTTAGCAATAGTACAATGTTCTTTGAGTAAAACATAGCACCACTTATAACATGAAAGTCAGTACAAACTTATTGCTATTATTATCTGATTCTATTTTTATCTCTATTCTCATTGCCTGTGCCAAGCGATTGACAATGTCCAATCCTATGCCACTGCTGCGTTTATCACTACTATAAGAACGCTCGAAAATCTTCTCTGGATTTACGATTTTTGGTCCGCTGTTTTGGACGCATAAACTATTTTTTGTGGTATAAATTTTTACATATCCGTTTTGTGTATTGTATTTGCAGGCGTTTGAGATGATATTTTGGAGTATTTGTTTTATAGCGTGTGCGTTGAATTTGGCTGTAAAGTTTGAACACTCTTGAGTGAAGCGAATATTTGGATGTATCTGCTGCTGCGTTTGGATTATTTCTTGCGTGATTTTACAGAGGCTTATCTGCTCAAGTTGAAAAGTTTCTTCTTGGAGAAGAATAGTTAGATTTTCATGGAGTTCCGAGATGGTTTCTACACTTTTTTTTACTCTTTGTAATGCTACACTGTCTGCGTATGTTTCTTTTTTTTCAAGGAGTTTCATATTGAGTTTGATGGAGGTGACGGGCGTGTTTAGGTCGTGTATGAGATCTTTTGCGAACTTATCAAGTGTCAATATGCTCTCTTGGAGTGGCTTGAGAGCATTTTTAGCAAGCTTGTAGCTTATAAAGGCAAAGACTAAAAGCAATAAAAGCTGGAGTGTCCATATTCTGATTTTTAGTGCAAAAAGCTTTTGGTTAAAAGTATTTTTTTTCTTTATTATCTGAAGATAGTAGTGTGGTTTTTTTGTTGGAATATATTTCATAAAACTGTTATCTGAAATAGTAAAGTTTTGTATATCTATGTGCTTCCCCGGCTTTTTTACAAATTTATGTGAATATTTGCTATCACGATACCCATCCATGTTGAGATGGAGTTTGATATGTCTTGCATATTCTATCATTGAGAATTCTTCAGCTTTTAAAAGATGGTCTTTCATTTGAATATAGTAAAAAAATCCTGCCACTAAAATAAGTAGTGATACACTCACAAAGTAGGTGATGAAAAATTTTAAAAATGCTCTTCTTTCATAATGATGCAAGACGGTACCCTACTCTTTTTATAGTCGTGATCGGTAGTCCAATTTTCCGCAGTTTGTTAATGTGAACACGCAAAGATCCCTCACTCATCTCTTTACCATCACCAAGATACTCAAGCAGTATTTCTTTTTGCACAGTTGCATCGAGATTTTGAAAGAGTAGTTTTGTAATTTTAAGTTCTGAGGGCGAGAGGGCTACGAATACATCTTTACGATAGAGCTCTTCTTTTTCTATGGCAAAATGAAACTCTCCGACGTGGAGTGCATCAGTATAGCTGTGATAAGCTTTACGCATCAGGGCATTGATACGAACCAAAAGCTCATCAAAATCAAAAGGCTTTTTGATGTAGTCATCTGCACCTACTTCAAAGCCATGAGAGAGTGAAGCGATGTCGGTAAGTGCAGTTATAAAAATGGTAGGTGTTTTATTACCACTCTCGCGCAGACTTTCGAGAAGCTCAAAACCACCCACATGAGCAACATTGACATCAAATAAAAAGAGATCGTATTGCTGTAAAAAAGTAGCATTGAGCGCTTTTTGCCCATCATCTACATGGGTGACTACAAAGGCTTCACTTTCAAGCAATTCTACTAAGGTTTCAAATAAAATCGTGTCATCTTCTAAAAGGAGTATTTTTAACATGGAACGATTGTACTGAAATATCTGTTAGCGTAATGTTAATAAATGAGATTTCTAAAGTAAATAAAAGAGTCAAATATCATATGGAAGTTTTACAAACATTTAAACAGTAGTTTTATAGATTTAGTAACTGATGTAAAAATAGAATTACTGTATAAAAATAAGAGAGGAAAAAGGAGATGGCAGGATATGGGAAAAGATACACCTACTAAATTATTTTTACTTAAGTTTCCAAGTAGTTGATCTATGTTTAATTTATTTTCCATTTGACTCATATGTGCATCCATCTATTTATCATCCTTATAATAGCAATTTTTTTGGACACAACATTTATTTTTAGTCCCAAAAAAACTTGTTTGCTATTAGCTTTTGCGAAAACCATGAGTCTTAAATGAACTCAACCATTTTATAATATCTGGTTGGTTAATGTACTATACGAAGGATACAAAATGAAAAAAGCAATTAATATCCGTATGGATAAAGCATTGCTCACTGATTTAGATTCATATTGCTCAAAAACTTGAACGTTCTCGTACGTATATCATTGAAAAAGCTGTAAGTACCTATTGTGATACACTCGATGAAATGATTTCAGAAAAAAGAATTGATGAACTCAAAAGTGGAAAAATAGAAGTATATTCACTAGAAGAAGTAGCTAAAAAACTTGGACTTAATTAATGTTTAAGGTTATTGTTCCAAAAGCTACTTTTAAAGAACCTGAAAAGATAGATTCCACAAATCAGCAACTTATTTTTACAAAAATTAAAGATTTGGAAGCAGGAATTTTTACTTTAGATAAAGCTCTTAAAAATAAACATAAAGGTAAATTTCTCAAAAGAGCTGGAAACTATAGAATAGTGTATTGAAAAGAAAATGATATTTTAGTGGTTATACTCATTGAAATCGCACATAGAAAAGAAGTTTACTGCAAGTCTAACAAGACCTCATATAATAATAACTAGCGATTAAGCTATCATAAACTCAAGAATTTTGAGTACATAACATATCGAACAAATCCTAAATCAGCTATTTTTCTTAAACGAAAATATTAGCTAAATTCTCTTGAGGTCTTATAAATAAAGACCATGAAGAGAAATACGGTTTGCCGTACGTTATCTATTTCGAAGCGATTTTAAAAACTTCAATTATAATATAAAGATTAAATATCGCCGCAGCTACTATTAGAGTAATGTTAAATAAATTAAAGAGACTTTTGCTAAGTTTGTTGGTTTCTTTCATATCTTTTTCCTGATCACATAGTTACATTGTATGGAATTTTACAAGATTTTAGCTTACGAACTTTTAAATAAAAAATATTAAACTTTAGTGCGTTGTTCAGGTACAGCTAATTTTTTCTGGCCGATTTAATTAATCTTGAGAAGGTTGTTCCAGATGCTTGTATAGAAAATTATTCAATTGATTTGCAAATTTATGAGCATCTTTTTGAGAAAATGGCTTTGGACCTTTGGTGATTTCGCCTGTTTCTCTGATATTTTCCATCAGATTTCTCATAGCTAAATATTGTTTAATGTTATTTTTGTCATATAGCTCGCCTCTGTGATCTATGGCGCTTGCATTTTTTGTAATCACTCTATTAGCAAGAGGAATATCTGCCGTAACAACCAAATCCCCTCCTTGGAGCATTTCAACTATCTTGTTATCAGCCTCATCTACACCAGCATTAACAATCAAATAGTTTATATTGTTATTATTGTTTGCAAGAATAACTTTTTTGTTTGATACGACAATAGT
>WFMY01000091.1 GCA_015488855.1 Helicobacteraceae bacterium | reverse complement strand
TATCTATGGATGGAGACTATATTTGTTTGTATATGTTGCGTAGCATTCAAGACTGTCAGTGGGTGTTTTTGAAATTTTTGAGTTATGCTAGAGAGTTCTATAATCTTATAGACAGAAACAATGCTTAGTAAAACAATAAGAATTGATACAACCATAAAACTAAAAATAATTTTTCTTTCAGACTTCTTATGGTTGATCATAGGGGCACCTTCACTTATTATAAATTACTATAACACCTTAGGGTGTCATAGATGTGTCAAACTCTTAAAAAAGTGCTGAAAATCTAAAATATGCTACTTTGTGAGTCGAACCCTAACAGATTGTTCATGTGCAGTTAAGCCCTCTGTATGTGCTATAAGAGCACACTCTTGACCTATTTCGTTGATGGCATTTTTAGAAAAAGAGATAATAGATGTTTTTTTCATAAAGTTTTCTACCCCCAATGGTGAGTAAAATTTTGCAGTTCCACCTGTTGGCAAGGTATGGTTTGGCCCAGCTACATAGTCACCTATGGCTTCAGGAGTGTAGTGTCCTAAAAAGATTGCACCTGCATGTTTGATGGCTCCAAGATGCTCAAACGGATTATCGGTTGCAACTTCTAAGTGTTCGGGTGCGATTTGATTCATCAGACTGATAGCCTCATCCATATCTTGTGTGACAATAATCGCCCCACGCTCCTCTATGGACTTTCTAGCAATCTCTTGCCTTGGAAGTTTCACAAGCCATTTTTCTAACTCCTCTTTGAGAGCATCTGCTATTTTTTGTGAAGGTGTTATGAGGATAGAACTTGCCATCTCATCATGTTCTGCTTGAGAGAGTAAGTCGATAGCGAGGTGTGATGCATTGGCACTCTCATCAGCAAGTATCCCTATCTCACTAGGTCCTGCTATCATGTCTATATTTACTTCCCCAAAAACCATCTTTTTTGCAGTAGCAACAAAGATGTTTCCCGGTCCTGTAATCACATCTACTTTTGGTATAGTTTGCGTTCCATACGCCATCGCAGCGATGGCTGAAGCACCACCTACTTTGTAAACTTCACTCACACCACACAAGTGACACGCTGCAAGCAAGAGCTCATTGGGTTTGTTATCTGGTGTTGGAGTACAGACAACTATGTTTTTTACACCTGCAACCTGTGCTGGGATAACATTCATCAAAAGTGATGAGGGGTAGGCAGCTTTGCCACCAGGGATGTAGAGCCCAGCACTCTCAACTGCTGTTACTTTTTGCCCAAGTATAGTCCCATTGTCCTCTGTATCAAACCATGATTTTGGTTTTTGTTTGTCATGGTAGGTTTTTATTCTGTCATAGGCAAGATGCAGTGCATCACGAAGTTTTAGGTCTATATTGTTGTAAGCCTCTAACATTAAAGATGTTGATATTTTCAAATCACTATCACTCTTTGGTGTCCAGTTATCAAACTTTTCTATATGAGACTTTAAAGCTTTATTTTTATCTTTTTTTATCTCGTTGATTAAGCCATCCACTATAGATGAAACCTTATCAATATCCATTTTTCCACGATCTAAAAGCTCATCAAACTGAGCTTTAAATTCACTACTTTTTGAGTTTGTAAAAATCATTTTTTATTCTTTTTCTTAGAGATTTTATTGTATTCTTCTCTTACTATTGAGAGTGCCTTTAAAAAGTCATCAGGACCTACCGCTCCCATCAGTGGCTCATACATGGGTACTCCACTTGGGCGTAAAAACCAGATAGCTGGAGTGCCTGGTCTCCATAACTCTTGTGGCACCACATCACCCTCATCTGACCAAGAGGTAAAAGAGATAAAGTCTTTATTGAGCGCTTTGATAACTCTTGGATCAGCAAATGTAGTTTTCTCCAATATTACACAATATTTACAGGTATGCCTTGATGATACGAAGAGTATGGGCTTATCTGCTTTTTTTGCATTTGCTTTTGCAGCTACTAAATCTTTTTGCCAATCTATCTCGCTTGAGAACACTATGCTTGTGAACAATAAAAACACTAATACTATTTTACTCATTTACTTACCTTTTTAACTTTTTTTAAAATCTCTTTTGCACAATCAAGTGCACTTTTGTTTGTCACATCGACAACAACATCTGCTATCTTCAAATACTCAGGTCGCCGCTCTTCATAAAGTGCCTCTGCCCTAAGCAAATTTTTAAGTAAAGGACGCTTGCTTAATTTTTTAACTGCATTTGGATGTACTTTTATCCTTGCAATTATAGCTTTAAAAGGACTATCAAGTAAAACTATTTTACCGATTTTATGAATATTTGTTTGTTTATAAAATCCTCCACCTGTAGATATCAGCGTATTTTTTACACTAGATTCTAACCAAAGTGCGACACTTTTTTCTAAAGCACGAAAATAAAGTTCCCCCTCACTTTCAAATATTTTATTGATTTTTCTATTTTCCATTGACTCGAT
>WFMY01000090.1 GCA_015488855.1 Helicobacteraceae bacterium | reverse complement strand
TTATAGGCGTGATTCGTAGCGTCTCATCATATAAAGGCGCTTAAGCATTTTCTTACGAGAAGCTATTTTGAATTTCTTACGCTTTTCAGTTTCAGTTTCATGGAAACGGCGAGCACGAGCTTCCGTAACGATTAAGTTACGGTCAGTCTGCTTTTTGAAACGGCGGTAAGAAGCATCAAAATTGTCATCTGAACGAAGTACTATTCCTGGCATATCACATCACCCACTTTCTTTAAAATATTAATACCCGAGGGTATTTGAACACGCATTATAGCCAAATATTAATGTCCTGTATAGTTTTCACCCTTTAATTCACCATAACTGTCAATAAATATATAGATAGTAGCTCTTTTTTTCTTTTTGATTTTTTCATTGTAAAAGCTAACATCCCAGTCATTAGAACTTTGATGGTTTATCTTTTCTGCCGAGAGAAGAGATGCCTGTCTCCAACTTTTTGAAATTTTTTTCGTAAGAGTGAGTCTTTTAAGTTCTTCTTTTGCGATCCTAATAATGGCAGTTTTATTGAGTTTTTTATATTGGTCACCATTGGCATAGTAATAATAGTTATAGCCATTTTTTGCAGACAAGGTAATGGCAATAAGCATGAGTGCAAGTAGTAGAGTTTTAATCGAAGAACTCCTTTAGCTTTTCTTTATCAATTCTTTTAGATTTTACATCGATGATGTCGTGATCTTTAAAAAACTTGAGTATTCGTGAAAGTGTTTCTGGTGAGACACCTAACATCTCGGCAATCATGATATTCTTTGTCTCAAAAAAATCATCCGCATGAGAATACAGATATTTTGCAACCCTCTCTTTGGAGTCAAGTACCAAATTTGTTGAGATGATATTTTCTAGGTTTTTAATCTTTTTAATGAGAGATGTTTGAATCTGAAAAAGGAGTTGTGGGTTTGTAAGCATAATTTTTTTGAGTTTTTCAAAATCTATCTTGAGGTACTCTACATCAGAGTGTGCTTTTGCTGTTGCTGGGTAAGGGATATGCTCAAAATTGGCTACCTCACCTATGAGTTCATATCCTTGAAAATACTTGAGCACTATCTCTTTATGATTAGAAGAGGTTTTGAAGAGTTTTA
This sequence comes from Helicobacteraceae bacterium, assembly GCA_015488855.1. Lineage (GTDB taxonomy): Bacteria > Campylobacterota > Campylobacteria > Campylobacterales > Sulfurimonadaceae > Sulfurimonas. The sequence goes on along the minus strand of WFMY01000090.1, from coordinate 8,682 downwards.
TGATGCCTTTTGTGAGCAGGTATAGATACTCAGACTTGTCACCTTCATAAAATATAAGTCCATCTTTTGTTATCTTATGTTCCGTGCTAAAAGACTCTATCTCAGAGATGGTTTCATCATCTAGTTCGCTAAATAAAAGTATATTTTGTAACTGTATCCTCATCAACATTCCTTAGGGCAAAATTATACGCTCTTTTTGTTAATTTGATATAAATAAAGAAAAGCATTTCTAAGTATATGCTGAAGTTATGAAAAATATAGTATAAATTGATAGAAATCAATATACAAATACTTAGAAATACGCTATAATATTCCTAATTAATTATGTTTTAAGGACACTATATGCATTCAAGTATAAAAAAAGCAAGAATCTTTGCCACGGTAGCACTGCTTATCTTAACATTTGCCTTTACTTTTCCTATGATAGCTTTCAATGGAGCGTTAACTCAAATAAACAATCAAAAAGGTGATGAAATATCTCCTTTAACTACAAAGGTATGGAACTTTTATAATCATGGTCGTTACAAGAGTCAATCTATCCCTAAAGCAGCACATAATAATCTAACAAAGATGATAGAGAGTACATCGGAAATAGGTGTAGCTTCACTACCGATTTGGGCTGTATCTCTTGAAGCTCCGAACTATCCTAAGGAAGCTTTCCCAGAAGGTATTCCAGTTTTCTTCCATTTTGATGGTTTTAGTGGAGAAGTCCATGAGATGAATACAATCAACCATTATGTTGGTATGGATCCTATGTGGGTTGGTGGAACATTTGAGCGTAGTGTTGGTATCTATGCTTTACTTCTTCTATCTTTAATTATGGTTTATTTTATTGCATATAATAACAAAGTACTCAACTATTTGATGTTGATTCCTGTCTCTCTTCCACTTTTATTTATAGCAGATTATTCCTACTGGCTTTATTGGTTTGGACACAATCTCCATAACTGGGGTGCTTTCAAAATCAAACCATTCATGCCAACAGTTTTTGGTGATGGAAAAATTGCACAGTTTACAACGCATTCCTATCCAACGATAGGTTTTTACTTGTTAGTTGCGATTAGTTTATTGAGCCTTTTAGCTTTCTTTGCAAAGCAAAAAGCACTTAAAGAGATGGAAGCATAAACTATAAATGCGTACACTACTTTTAACTCTCTATTTATCATTGTTTAGCCTCTTAGAAGCTGGTGTGCTTCAAGATGCCATAGATAAAGCTCCTGCTGGTTCTATCATAAAATTGCCAGCTGGTGTTTATGAGGGGAGCATTGTCATTGATAAACCTTTAAGTATCATAGGCAAAGAAAAGGGTGTCATTATAGATGGGATGGGAAAAGGTACAGTTATCACATCTAAGGCCTCTTTCGTCACTCTAAAAAACCTTACCATTAGAAATAGTGGAGAGAGAAGTGACAAGGTAGATGCTGCTATAAAAATGTCTAGTGTTTCGCAGTGTGAGATAAGTCACTGTGTTATTAAGGATTGTTTATTTGGTATTGATTTTCAGCTGGTAAATAATTCTATTATCGCTGATAACAATATAACTTCCAAAGATTTCTCACTTGGTTTGCGTGGAGATGGGATCCGCATCTGGGAATCCAATGATAATATCGTCAAAAATAATTCGCTGATAAAGTCTAGGGATTTAGTAGTATGGTACTCAAATGGCAATCTTATTGAGGGAAATTTTGGTGAGCATAACCGATATTCACTGCATTTTATGCATGCTGGAAAAAATATAGTAAAAAACAATCATTTCGCTTACAACAGTGTAGGGATATTTTTTATGTATTCAAAAGATACTATCGCTACTGGGAATGTGATCAAGAGTTCTCTTGGAGCTACAGGTATGGGAATAGGTCTAAAAGATGTATCAAATTTTATTCTCAAAGACAATACTATCATATATTGCGCACAAGGGATTTATATCGATAGAAGTCCTTTTGAGCCGGGTACATATAACTGGATTGAGGACAATAAATTTTTGTACAATGCAGAAGCTATGCATTTTCATTCGATGAGTGAAAATAATATTATAAAAAATAATGTTATCATGGGTAATATAGAAGATATAGTGAATGATTCTCGTGCTAGTAAAACAAGCAGAAATGAGGTAGTGGGTAATTACTGGGATAACTATAGTGGTTTCGATAGGGATGGCGATAATATTGGGGATACTCCGCATAAAATATATCAATATGCAGACCAACTTTGGGTATTTAACCCTGATGTGAAGTTTTTTTACGGTTCTCCAGTTATCTCTTTACTCAATTTTTTAGCAAAGTTAGCTCCATTTACAAAACCTCTTTTTATATTAGAAGATGCAAAACCTAAAGTAAAGATCAAAGGATAAAGGACAAATATGGCAAAGGTAAAAACAGATAGAAGAAAATTTATGAAATACTCGTCATTAGGTGTTTTGGGTCTTGCTCTTGGTGGTGGTATAATATTTTCACCCTATCCAGTTCAGGCTGAAAATAGACTTCGCCCACCAGGTGCAGTTGATGAAAAGAGATTTTTAGGTCTATGCATCAAGTGTGGACAGTGTTTGCAAGTGTGTCCATACCATTCTATAAAATTATCAGATATAGTAAAAGGTTATGGTGTTGGAACACCCTACATAGACGCAAATGAGCGGGGTTGCTACGCTTGTTCTGCTGTCCCTTGTGTCCTTGCATGTCCGAGTGGAGCACTTGATCATCACTGTGAAAAACCTGAAGATATTCATATGGGTGTAGCAGTTTTAGAGTTTCCAGATACTTGTCTTGCAATGAACAATACGCCAATTCCAGAAGGCTTTAGTACTAAGATGCACAAGTTTACAAACTCTGTAAGAGATGTAACAAAATTAGAGTTGGACTTGGTAAAAAAACTTGATGAGTTTAAAGGTAAGCAGTGCACACTTTGTGCAGATATGTGCCCAATCCCAAATCCAATGAGTGCCATAGCAATGGTTTATGATAGTAGTGCTGGTGGTCATAAACCAGAGATTTATGATGGTTGTATAGGTTGTGGAGTATGTCAAGAAGTATGTCCAACACAGACGCCATCAATAGTAGTAAAACCAAGGGAGACTTATGAATCAGTTTATCAAAGTTAATAGTATAGTATTCGTGCTTAGTGCATCAATGATAGTAGGGGGATGTAGTAGTGAACATGATAAAAAAGTAAAAGAGGCAAAGACCCATGTTGCCACTTCATCAGGCATAGAAGTTGTAACAAATACCAATGCAAACGAGATTAAAGTTGCGAAAAAAAAGAGCGGAGTCTCTAAGGATAAGGCATATTATATGGACTATGGTGTCAAATCAGCATATCCAGAAGATGCAAACCCTGCGAACAAAGATGCATCGGTGCGAATGAAGCCAAGAACAAGTATGGACGCAAATCTTCATGTGAGAAGTCCCTATGAACAGGTAACCATTGCTATGATGGTCAATAAGCTCTCTAAAAAGTTTATAGTAAAGTGTTCAGCTTGTCATAGTGACTATGCTAATGGGATTATTGGGCCATCCCTTTTGGGCAAAAGTTCTGATTATATATATAAAAAGCTAATAGCATTCAAAAAAGACAAAACACTTAATGTCCTCATGAGTGGTTTGGTTTCACAGATGAGTGATACAGAGATACGAGAGATGGCTGATGAGGTTTATAAATTTAACTTAAAGATTAGAAAGATGAAGGATCAATAATGATTACGAAGTATACCTTGGGTAAAAATATAATTGTAGGAAGTCTGACAGCTTTAATATTAGCTCTTATGGTGTTTACAATGATGGATGATGCAGTCTATCAGGGTGGTGCACACGCAAAGGTTATTCATGATTTTGGTGATAAAAAAGATATCAGTGCTAAAGCTATAGTTATCCAAGAAAAATCAGATAGAGAAAAAGAAAATGATGAACTTAGAGCTTTACAAGAGAAGGCTGGAAGTACGAAAAAGTTTAAAACATCACTTGAGTATAAACAAAAATGTTCCTCTTGTCACGGCGTAACAGGAACTGGATATCAAAATGGTAGAAAAATGATGGGACCAAAACTTTTTGGACAAAGTGAATCAGAGCTTTATAAAAAACTATCAGACTTTAAAGCTGGAAGAACTGAAAATCTTGTGATGAAAGGTCTTCTTATCAAAAATACTGATGCAGATTTAAAACGATTAGCAAAAGAGATTAGTGAGTTTAAAACAAGAGCAGCAACTGTAAAGTAGATGGAGATAAAACATGGATAAGTACAACGCAAGAGAGACCATAGCAAATACAACATTTTGGTCCACTTTTTTTGATACTAAAAAAGATGGTAAAAGAATCTTTAGTTACAGAATGAAAAGATGGATATTGGTATTTGCTATCCACTTGTTATTTTTCTTGTCTTTTTTTATTGATTTGCAGATCTTGGAAGGGACTCTCAATGGTTCTCGATTCTTAGGCTTTCACATGATAGATATCTATACTAACCTTCAAGTTGCAATAGCTACGCATCACATACCAGTCAATATGATTATAGGGAGTTCAACAATACTTATCGTTTATCTTCTTGTTGGTGGGAGAAGTTATTGCTCGTGGGTATGCCCTTATGGTATCATCAGTGAGATAGGTGAGAAGATCAACAATACCCTTGTAAAAAAGAAGATTATTAAAAAAAGAGATTTTGATCAGCGAGTAAGATATGTTTTTTGGGTTGCTTTTTTACTGATGTCTGCTTTTAGTGGTTATTTGGTCTTTGAAACATTTAATGTAGTGGGGATTCTCTCTCGGATGATAGTTTATGGTTGGTCTTTGGCTTTTCTCTGGGTAGTAGCTGTCTTTCTTATAGAGACTTTTTACTCCCGTCGTGCTTGGTGTACCTATGTCTGCCCAATAGGAACAACTTATGGGATGATAGGAAAAGTCTCAGCACTAAGAATAGAGTGGAATGATAACTGTGACCACTGTATGGTGTGCCATGATGTTTGTTTTGAAAATCAGGTTTTAGAGATAACAAAAGCAAAGTATGACAAGCAAAGAGAAGAGAAAAATATAACAAAAGAGTACATCACTGGTGCAGACTGTACCCTGTGTGGTAGATGTGTTGATGTTTGTCATGAAGATGCACTCAATTTTGATTTTAGATTAAAAAGTTTGGTGTAAACATGATAAAAGTAAATAGTTTAACAAAGAAATTTGGGCAAAATATCTCACTTGATAATGTATCATGTGAGTTTAAAAAAAATGACTACATAGCACTAATGGGTGCTAATGGTGCAGGTAAAACAACACTTATCCGCTCTATACTTGGGTACTATCATCCAGATGAGGGGAATGTTCTCATAAATGGTCTGGATCCTATTAAACAGCGTGTTGAGGTGCTTGCAAATATCTCTTTCGTGCCACAGCTTCCACCCCCTATCAAGCTCTCTATTGAAGAGTTAATGAGCTATGTATCTATAAGTAGCGGAATTGATAAAGACCTTATCAAACACTACTCAAACGAGATGAAGTTAGATATCAATGCAAATATGAATAAATCATTTTTTAAACTCAGTGGTGGGATGAAGCAAAAACTTCTTATCGCTATATCGCTTGCTAAAAAGAGTGGCATTATCATCTATGATGAGCCAACAGCTAACCTTGACCCAAAAGCAAGAGATGATTTTTATAGACTTTTAAAACAAAATGAAGAGGATAAAGTATTGCTTTTTGTTACACACAGACTTGAAGAGGTAGAGGAGTTGGTAAACCGACAAATCTACATGGACTTAGGTACAATTACATCAGATGAGAGGGTGTCATGAAAAATCTTTATCTTATCGCATATCTTGACTTAAAAGAGTCTATGCGGGCGAAGTGGTTCTTAGTCTATTCACTTGTATTTGGCGGTTTAATCGCTCTATTTTTCATAGCGGGGGTAACTGAATCACAAGTAATGGGCTTTAGTGGACTAAGCCGTCTTTTGCTTATGTATATCCAGATCACTATCGTGATATTGCCTATATTTATCCTCATAACCACTGTTCGTTCTATCAGTGGAGATAGAGATAACCATATCTTAGAGTATATGCTCTCCTTTGCTATCTCGCTGAGACAGTATTATTGGGGTAAGATTATAGGTCGTTTTGTGACTGTATATATGCCTGTGTTTTTAGCGATGGTTATCGCCATAGTATATGGTTCAGCTATCGGTGCACCTATCCCTTGGGGTATATTTTTCCTCTATACTGGTTTACTTTTTGCTCTTTCTTCTGCTTTTTTAGGGATAGCATTTTTCATCTCTTCTTTTGTAAAGTCAAGTGAAGTAGCCTTAGGGATAGCATTTTTTGTATGGATCTTTTTGCTTGCGTTTATCGACATTGCACTTATCTCTTTGATGATGCAAAACAGATTCAATGAGGAGCTTATCATTACATTGGCACTGCTCAACCCTATGGAGATATTTCGCATAGCTGCTATATCTTTGTTCGATCCAGAACTTACGGTGATGGGACCTGTCGCATTTACTATACTAGATACTATGAGTCAAATGAAGTTTGTTCTTCTCTCCATTGGGTATCCAATACTTTTAGGTTTAGCATTTGCCTATGCAGGTTTTAGTATATTTAAGAAAAAAGATTTGGTTTAGGAGTTGATGATGAAAAAGATTGTTTCAATATTTGTGATGCTCAGTAGTTTAGTTTTTGCGTATGAGATGGATTATACAAAAGATACGAAGTGTGAAGTAAGGCATCTAAAACTCTACAAAGCACCAAAATGGACATCAAAGATAGAGCTTCAAAATGGAAAAAAAATCTTTTTTTCCTCTCCAAAGTCTATGTTTGAGTTTTACTTTAGACCTGCCAATTGGGCATATATTGGTGTGAAAAGTGAAAAAGATTTTAAAGATATATTGGTTACGGATTATAAAACTGGTAAGATCATAGAAGCAAGGGGTGCATTCTTCGTTTATGGATCTAATGTTACCTCTCCAGCTGGAGATGACCTAGTCCCTTTTGACTCTTATAAACAAGCAAAAGAGTTTGCTAAAAATCATAATGGAAAAAGAGTTTTTGGATTTAAAGAAGTGAGCCTTGGATTGATTAATTGGCTCAACGATGATGTATAGAGGAAAAAAACGATGAAAAAGCCAATGCCAAAAGATGAAGAGATAGTACTTGATCCAAAGAGATACATAGTAAGCGAAACAGATGAAAAAGGAAAGATTACTTTTTGCAATGATTATTTCATGGAAGTATCTGGCTACAGTGAAGAGGAACTCATAGGGAAACCGCACTCTATCGTTCGTCATCCAGATATGCCTAAGGTAGTATTTAAACTTTTATGGGAGACTATCTCTGCTGGAAAAAATATCAATGCAGTGGTTAAAAATCTTGCAAAAGATGGAAGATACTACTGGATTTTTACAGAGTTTGAGATTAGAAAAGATACAGATACTGGTAAGATTATAGGGTATCATGCATCGAGAAAAACTATCTCCCCACATGTGATAGAAATCATCGCAAATTTGTACGCAGAGTTACTTAAGGTAGAAAAATCCAATGGCGTAGAAGCTTCACAAATTTACCTTATTAACTTTTTAAAAGAGAAGGGTGATGATATAGAATTTGCAAATATTATGGAAGAGATACATAGATTTTATTAGGTCGATATGAGATTTTTTTTAGCACTTTTGCTACCATTTTTAACTCTTCTTGCAAACCCTTTGCAAGAGGCTATTTCCCATTCAAAACCCTACTCAACGATTAGACTTTCAGATGGAGTGTATCTTGGCTCCATAGTCATTAACAAGCCAATTACTATCATTGGGCTAGGAGATGGTGCTGTGATAGATGGAGAGGGAAATGGTACTATCATCACTATCAATAGTTCAGGCGTCACACTCAAAAACCTCACTATCCAAAATAGTGGATCTAGGATAGATAATCTTGATAGTGCCATCACTCTGAATAATGTTAAAAATATTACTATTGAGAGTTGTGCTCTTTTGGATGCACTCTATGGTATCGATATGAATATTGTAAAAAATTCTAAGATTTTAGATAACTATATTACTTCAAAAGATTTTGATATAGAACTTCGTGGTAATGCGCTTAAGTTATATTATGCATCAAACAATATTATAACTAACAATGTTATAAACAATTCAAAAGACTGTACCCTGAACTACTCCCATGACAATAACTTTACTAACAACACATTTGTGAATAACAGGTTTGCAAATCATGTGAGCCTAAGTCATAGAAATAGGTTTGTAGGGAATTATTATTCACATAACTCTGTTTCACAGATGTTTATGGGTGCAAAAGACACCTTTGTAGCGCATAACAAAATACTCAGTTCAGATGGAGCAGCGGGTATTGGTGTAGTTATAGGTCATGTAGCAAACTTTCGTTTTGAGCATAATGTAGTGCGATACAATGCAAAAGGTATATATATCGACTCAAAAGAGAAAGCCAAAGGTATGAAACGCTATATCAACTACAATGAGATAGCCTATAACGGTGAGGCACTCCATTTTCATGTAGCCATAAAAGATAATACCATAACGCACAATAAAATCTTTGGAAATATAGATGATGTTGTCAAAGATATAGCAGGGCGTTTTAGTGATACAAATGTAGTGGAGTATAATTATTGGGATAGATACTCAGGGTTTGACAGAGATGGAGATAACATAGGGGACTCCCCCTATACCATCTATCAGTATGCAGAC
>WFMY01000089.1 GCA_015488855.1 Helicobacteraceae bacterium | reverse complement strand
TAAAGAGTGTAAAAGCAAGAAATGATGTAGTCATTATTTTTATTGTATTTTTTTGCATTATTTTTTCCTTCATTATTAAAATAAAAAACCCAAAGCTACACTTAAAGTGTTGTAGTCAATTTTACTAGCAGTAGCAAAGTTTGTCATTGCATAATCTAATTTTAATGTAACCTGATCTTGTGGAAAGTAGTTGACCCCAACAGTTGTTGTCGTTGTCTCTCCAATATTTGTTCCTGTTGTCGCACCAAACTTATCTACGACAGTAGCGGCTGGATTGAGATGGTCGTATTGGATAAAAAGTGGTAGTTTTTGAGTCATTTCAAAACTTGCCAATACATCATACTCTAGATTTACATAATAACCATTAGAATTTTTTATGGAAGAGTTTGGGTTAGAATCTATCTTAGACGCGATATTTTCAGGATTTGAGATGGAAGATGCACTATAAAGTGCTTTTACTTTAAATCCTGAAAGTTCATATACTGCATGGATATCATATATCATTGCAAAGGAACCACGAACACTTCCTTGTGTAGCATCACCATAGTAGATTGATGCTCCAGCAAGCAAACCATTTACACCTCTATAGTCAAGACGACCGACAAAAGCTACTTTAGCTATATTTGTCTTACCAGTAGGACTTGCTACACTGTTCTCTATCTGTGTTGGTGTGCCGTTGTCAGCATTGTTGAGTTCTAATGCTTGGGTAATACCTGCATTGTATGAGATGCCTATGTTATCAAAACTACCATAAGTATTGATACCTGTAGCTGACCATGTACTAGGGATGATGAAGAGTTCCACTAATGGTTTATGAATCGTATTAAAAAGCACAGGCTCATGTCTAAGGTTAATAAGTCCCATGGGGATAAGAGTTTTACCAATTTCAAAATTGAAAATTTTGCTTATCAAAAAGTCAAGATACATAAACTCAGCTATTGCATAACCCTCAGCAGCTGAATTATTTTTACCACCACCATTAGCTGCAGCCTCAGCATTTGAGCCACCGTGTTCAAACTCTAACTCGGTATTAAGTATAATGTTGTCTGAAAATTTATATCCAATGTATGCAACAAAATGATTTACATCTGCTTTTGCTTTGCCTTGACCTTTATCTGGTGACTTTACATAGATATCGCCATAACCACCGATAGAAAGTGGCGTTTTTGAGCTATATACTTTTGAAGCTGCTGGACCCATACCATTGTGAGAAAAGCTGATATCTACTGTATCAAAACCTGTTTTAAGAGAGGATGTTTCATCAATCAAAACTTGTTGATTGGACTCTAAGTCTGCTAACTTCTCTTTAAGCTGTGCAATTTCACTATTTGTATTTGCAAAAACTGCCGAAGATAAAAATGCCATAGCACCGAATGATAGTATTGTTTTTTTCAATTTTAATTCCTATATTGATATTTATTATCGGAATCATATCAATATAGAATTAAAATTAAGCTTAAATTGATAATAATTATTAAAACCATACTAAGATTTATTTAAGTATCTGCCTTGCTATCTCTAACTCCTCATCAGTATTGATAACAAAAAATCTCTTAATTGAGAGGTCTTGAAGCACTTTATCTCGTATATACTGAGAGTTTTCCCCTATGCCACCTGTAAAAACAAGAGCATCTAAGCTTGGGAGTAAAGTGATGTAAGCCCCTATATATTTTCTTATCCGTCGTATCATCATACGCAATGCAAGTTGAGAGTTTTCATCTTGTGCATTAAGGATTTTTCTCACATCACTCTCCTGACATATCCCTTTTAAACCAGATGCATTGTTAAGCATCTGACCTACTGCTTCTGCACTCCAACCAAGTGTTTGTATCATGTATAAAACGATAGCAGGGTCGATGTCCCCACTTCTACTCCCCATCACTAAACCCTCTAAAGGGGTAAAACCCATCGAGGTATCTATGCTTTTACCATTTTTTATCGCACATACACTTGCACCATTTCCAAGATGCAGTGAGATGATGTTGAGGTCTTTGATGTTTTTATCTAATTTTTTTGCTGCTGTTTTAGCTATAAAGGAATGAGAAGTTCCATGAAAACCATATCTTCTTATCCCATGTTTTTCATACATCTCCAAAGGAAGTGCATAAAGATAAGCTTCTTTTGGCATAGTTGCATGAAAGGCAGTATCAAAGATAGCATATTGTTTGAGCTGTGGTGCTATCGCTTGAACACTGAGTATGCTAGCTAGATTAGCAGGGTTGTGCAATGGGGCTAAGGTACTGAGTGCATCTATCTTTTGTATAACACCCTCATCTATAAGTGTCGCTTCATGAAAATGTTCCCCTCCATGCACCACCCTATGACCAACCGCATCTAAATCAGAGATATTTATACCCTTTTTACTCAGTGCATCTAGTATGGTCTCTAAAGCTTCCTTATGACCTGAACCAATCTCATCTAAACTCATAGAAAAGATTACACTCTCACTCTGCATCTCAAAAAGTTTAAACTTTAAAGAGGAACTTCCAGAATTAATAACTGCGATTTTCATGATTCTTTTTCCTTATTTTGCGCTGCTTGGATAGCAGTAATCGCTATAGTATTGACTATATCTTGTATCTCACAACCACGGCTCAAATCATTAACAGGCTTGTTGAGTCCTTGGAGTATTGGTCCTATAGCTATGGCATCACTTGAACGCTGAACAGCTTTATATGTGTTATTTCCAGTATTTAGGTCTGGAAATATAAGTACATTTGCCACTCCAGCCACCTTAGAATTTGGTAGTTTTTTTGCTGCAACACTTTTGTTTATCGCAGCATCGTACTGTATGGGTCCCTCTACATTGTATGGTAATGATTCGGTATTTAAAATTCTAGTAGCCTCTTTGACCTTATCTACATCAACTCCACTCCCACTCTCACCAGTAGAATATGAAAGTAAAGCAACTTTAGGAGTCAGTCCAAAAGACAAAGCAGTTTGTGCTGAACTTTTCGCAATGAATGCTAGCTCTTGTGCATCTGGATTTTGGTTGATGGCACAGTCTCCATAAACTAAAACTTGAGTTTTTAAACACATAAAAAAGACAGAAGAAACTATGGAGACATCTGGTGCGGTTTTGATAATCTGAAGTGCTGGACGAATGGTATCGCCAGTAGAGTGCATAGCACCACTTACCATCCCATCAGCATAACCCAGTTGCACCATCATTGTTGCAAAATAGTTTTCATTTAAAAGAGCATCTTCTGCAGCTTGAAATGTTAAACCTTTGGTTTTTCTCATCTCGTAAAAAACCTCAACAAACTCTTCTTTAAGTTCCGAGGTGAGATGATTGATTATAGTTGCTTTAGAGAGATCTAAACCAAGACGGAGATAATATTCTTTGACTTTTTCACTTTTTCCAAGTAAGACTATCTCTGCAATCTCCCGACGAAGGATAATTTCAGCTGCTCGTAAAATTCTCTCATCACTACTCTCTGGTAATACTATACGCTTTTTATTGGTTCTTGCTAACTCAAAAAGTTTATACTCAAACATCATAGGGGTTAAAATATTACTTGTGGTGGTATCTATTTTATTTTCAATAGTGGGGATATTTACATTAGCATTGAAAAGCCCTAAAGCAAGAGCGATTTTTCGCTCACTCTCAACCCTTAATCTCGCCCGTATATTTGATAATTTTTTTGCAGTAGTATAGGTATCAAAATCAACCGAAAGCACTGGGATGGTAAACTTATCTAAACCATCAACTAACTTCTTAATATTTGGATGTGTTGGCATACCTAAAGGAAAAACTATGCCACTTATATTTGGATAAGTAGACGAATAAAGTGCAGCTAAAAGTCCCACTATGATGTCTGAACGATCAGCAGGAACGATCACTAAGTCATCTTCTTCTATATATTCAAGATAATTATCTAAACTTGAAGCAGCTACTTTTATCTGTCTTACGATTCGGCTAGTATCTTTTGGGTGTAACCATAAAGGCTGAGCATCTAATGCATCTATTATATCTGCAATGCTGAGCATATCTAGTTCAGCTACCTCGCTTAGATAATAAATTTCTAAAGGATACTCAACAAGTCGTTTTTTGAGTGTTTTTTCTTTGACCTCATCAATTCTATTTATAAATGTTGCAAAATGTGTACATCCTTGTAGCGTAGCATTTTTATTTTGTATCAAAATATCATCATAGACATCTGCCATTGTTCTATTTTTTGCATTGACAATATTAATGATGGGAGATGCAAAATTTTGTGCGATTTTCATATTGAGGTCAAAATCTATTGTACTCGTCAGAAAAGAGTGTCTAATACCCTCAACAAGAACAAAATCATAAGCAACTTCTAGTTTCTTAAACTTTGCAATAAGCTCATTAATAAGTATATTTGTCTTATTGTTTGCAATCATACCTTCTACATATTCTATGTCAAAACCATAACACTCTTTATATTCTATATTAAGAGAATATTTCTCAAGCATAAAAGTAATATCACCATCTTCTATGCTACTAGAGTGGATAATAGGTCTAAAAAAAGCAACACGACTAAGGTTTCTTTTTAAAACTTCCATCATCCCCATTGTGACAAAGAGCGACCCTGCACTTTTTTCTTGTGCTGATATATATAATGATTTTATTTTCATATTTTTACCTCTTTTACAAATTGATAACTCTTTTTCTCAAAACCTAGCTTATTGTAAAATCTATGTGCATCTTGGCGTTGTCTAGCGGAACTAAGAACAACTCTCTCACACCCACCAATTTTTGCATAATTATCCAAGTACTCTATCATGGCTTTTCCGTAACCTCGTGAACGGACACTCTCATAAGTCACCAAATCATCAACAAAGAGATGCCTTTTATGATATAAGTTTGTTTGTATATATGCACCTGCATAGGTCACTAACTCCTCCCCTTCAAAAAGACCAAACATCTTATACTCTTTTGAACGCATCTCATAAATCAAATCTTCAAATTCATCATAATCTAACTTATCTCTTAATTGAGATAACACTTCCCAAACACTCTCTAGCTCTTTTAGATTCAATTCTCTTATTTGCATAATGTATTTTATACAAATTTAGTTATAATTTACCTATAAAAACTAAAAGGACATTGAATGGCAAAGAGAAATTTTGAAGTAATCATCGTTGGTGCTGGTATTACAGGTTGTGCTTTAGCTTACACTCTTGCAAGATATACAGATATTAAGTCAATCGCTCTCATAGAAAAATATGAAGATGTATCAACTTTAAATTCTAAAGGAACGAGCAATTCTCAAACTATTCACGCTGGAGATATAGAAACTAACTACACATTAGAGAAGGCTTCCATCACAAAAAGAACAGCCAAGATGATAGAACGGTACTGTTTAGGGCATCACTTACAAAATGATGTTATCTACTCTCACCAAAAAATGGCACTTGGTGTTGGACAAAAAGAGGTTGAGTTTTTACTTCACAGATATGAAGAGTTTAGCCAACTTTTTCCTTACCTAGAAGTGTGGGACAAAGAGAAGCTCAAAGAGATAGAACCTCGCATAGTTTATGATGCAAATGGCAATGAAAGAAAAGAAGAGATAGTCGGCGTTGGAACGCGTGACCAATGGACTACAGTAGATTTTTATAAACTGTCAAAATCTTTTATTGAGGAGATAAAAAAAGAAGATGTTGTCTTTGAGATGTTTTTAAATACAGAGGTCAAAGATATAGAAAAATCTACAAAAAGGGGTTATGTTGTAAAAACTCCTAAAGGGAACTTTTATACTGACTTTGTAGCAACAGATGCAGGGGCACATTCACTCTTTTTAGCACATCGTATGGGCTTTGGACTCAACCTAGGTTGTCTTCCTGTTGCTGGTAGTTTTTACATGACCAATCAAAAACTTCTTCATGGTAAAGTCTATATGATACAAAATCCAAAACTTCCTTTTGCAGCACTTCATGGTGACCCAGATATCCTCGCAGATGGAAATACTCGCTTTGGTCCTACAGCACTAATCCTTCCAAAACTTGAACGCTACAAACCAGGTACTTATATGGACTTTTGGAAGACTTTGCGTTTTGATATGAACATAGTAAAAGCTCTTTGGAAACTCCTCAAAGAGAGTGACATCCGTAACTATCTAGGAAGAAACTTCTTATATGAAGTACCTGTTTTAAACAAATATCTATTTTTAAGAGATGCAAGAAAAATCGTCCCTGGACTCAAACTAGATGAGTTTGAGTACGCACATGGATTTGGAGGGATACGCCCACAAGTTCTCAATAAAGATGAACAAAAACTTATGCTTGGGGAAGCTTCTATCTATACGGGAGAAGGATTGATTTTCAATATGACACCATCGCCTGGAGCAACATCTTGTCTTGGAAATGCAGAACGAGATGCAAAGTACATTGCAAAATATCTGGGCAAAGAGTTTGATAGCAAACATTTTGAAGAGGAACTGACAGAGGGTGAATACTGTGTTCTTCCAGAGCCTATAGCATCACAAAAAGCTGTTGTTAACCTCATCAGAGCAGAGATAGCTCGTACCCATGAAAAATATACGACAGACACAATTCACAATGCACCAGAGGAAGGATTTTGGGATAAGCCACATTCTAAACTCAAGTAAAAAGAAGAATAACCATATTTTAAAGCTTTCTTAGATATAATCGCGAAAATTTTTATAAGAGAGCTTCACTATGGTAACAGTTCAAAAACTTACTAAACGCTTTGGAAACAGAGTTCTATTTCAAGAGATAAGTCTCAAACTTGACCGTCACAAACGCTACGGTCTCATCGGTGCCAATGGTGCTGGCAAAACAACATTTTTAAAAATCCTTTCAGATCAAGATAATGAATTTGATGGTGAAATCATCATCCCTAAAGCCAACAAAGTTGGTGTTCTTGGTCAAAATCAATTTGCTTACGAAAACTATACAATCATGGATGCTGTGCTTTATGGAAACAAAAGACTCTACGATGCAGTCAAAGAAAAAGAAGACCTTTATGCAAATGGTGACTTTGAAGATGATGCAGTCAACAACCGTTTAGCCGAATTAGAGGTTACTTCTGTAGAAGAAGACCCAACCTATGAATACGAAGTAAACATTGGAAAGATCCTTGAAAATGTCGGTATCCCAGCATCTGAGCACTACAATCTGATGAGTTCACTTGACTCTGCTGACAAATTTAAAGTTTTACTCGCACAGGTTTTGTTTCCTAAACCTGATGTACTCTTCCTAGATGAGCCTACTAACAACCTTGACATTCAAACTATCTCATGGTTAGAAAATGAACTCAAGCGTCATGAAGGTACTATGGTAGTTATCTCACACGATAGGCACTTCTTAAACTCTGTTGTGACAAATATCTTAGATGTTGATTATCAAAAAATTCGTGAATTTACAGGAACCTATGATGACTGGTATATTGCTGCAAATGTGATAGCACAACAACTTGAACTAGATACTGCTAAAAAAGAAAAAGAAAAAGAACAACTTGAAGCTTTTGTGAGACGATTTTCAGCGAATGCATCAAAAGCAAAACAAGCAACATCAAGACAAAAACAACTCGATAAACTTCAGATTGATGACATTAAACCATCATCTCGCCGAGATCCAAGTATTGTATTTAAAGCGAAAAGGACTATGGGAGGTGAAGCACTTGACCTACTTAACATCTCTCACTCTTATGGTGATAACGAAGTACTCAAAGATATCACACTCAAATTTGAACCAGCAGAAAAAGTAGCTCTCATCGGTGCTAATGGTGTTGGTAAAACAACACTCTTAAAAATTCTTATGGAAGAGATGAAACCAAGTGCAGGTGAAGTAAAATGGGGTGCGACCATAGAGCCTAGCTATTTCCCTCAAGATACTGCTGACACTATCAATGGTGATGGAACTCTTTATGACTGGCTTCGTGGTTTTGATCCAAAGCGTGATATTGCAGAGATAAGAAACTGTCTTGGTCGTATGCTTTTCAATGGCGAACAACAAGAAAAGTCAGTAGTTAGCATCTCAGGTGGAGAAAAACACCGTATGATGCTCTCAAAACTTATGCTTGAGGGTGGAAATTTTTTAGTGCTAGATGAGCCATCAAACCACCTTGACCTTGAGGCTATTGTGGCATTGGGTGAAGCACTGCATGAATTTAAAGGTAATGTCATTTGTGTCTCTCACGATAGAGAGCTACTCGATGCTTATGCGACTCGTATTATTGAGATTCAAGCAGATGGAACTCTCATTGATTTTAAAGGAACTTACGAAGAATTTGCACAAGCAAAAGAAAAAGGGGAGATTTAACTCTTTGCATACATAGGCTTGACAATATTGGGAATGTTTTTTGCTATATATTTTGAAAAAAGTGTATGCATGAAAATATTTCTACTTTTAACCTCCTTACTTTTACTTAGTCTTAATGCAAAAGATACAGATTACTCCATTATTATCAATAAACCCTTCAACAGTCAACTTTTTGCTATTGTACAAGATTATGATAGAGATATTACAGCTGTAGGATTTACAAAAAAATTTAATTCTCAAACTCAAACTAAT
Source organism: Helicobacteraceae bacterium (assembly GCA_015488855.1). Classification (GTDB taxonomy): domain Bacteria; phylum Campylobacterota; class Campylobacteria; order Campylobacterales; family Sulfurimonadaceae; genus Sulfurimonas. Next base: position 2,111 of record WFMY01000089.1, on the reverse strand, counting down.
AGAAGCTATACAGACCCTTTTAAATATCTTGCAAGCATAAATGATGCTGATGGTACACAGATGCAACTTATCAAACTTAACAAAAAGACAGGGAAAGTTCTCTTAGATAAGTCATCAAACTTATCTAGATTTAGCGAAGCGATAGCTATCACGAAAACTCCATCAAACGGGTACTATATTGGTGGGCATACTATGGATGGGCAAGTGATACTTCTCAAGCTTGATGCAAATGCAAATCTTATATTCAAAAAATCATTTGGAACGAAAAATTTTAATAGCTTGAAAAATCTAGTACAGCTCAATGATGGTGGTGTTCTTGCTGTAGGCTCATCTACGAGTTCGCGCTCTATCAATGATCCACTATTTGAAACAGGACTTGGACTCAATGACATATTTTTAACTCGTTTTAGCAAAGATGGGCGTAAGCTTTGGAGTAAAAAGTATGGAACGCGGTATGACGATAGAGGTATTGATGCAGTAGAGGCTTATGATGGCTCTTTTATCGTTGTAAGCACTACACGCTACAATAAAAATAGAAATGTAACGCTTATGCGCATTGGTGAAAATGGCAATAAAATATGGCTTAAACACTTTAAACAACAAAAAAGCATCTTTGCAAAAAAAGTCATCCGCTTAAGAGATAACAATTTTTTACTTGCACTCTCAGAAATGGATGAGATGAACAAAGAACAGATTCGACTCATCAAATTTGACCTACAAAAAAATGTCATTTTAGATAAGAAACTTCATACGCAATACTCTTGTGCTCTCAATGACATAAAAGAGTATTCTGATGGAGGCATCGTGGGTGTTGGTTATGTGAGAGACGCTTACGATACAGATGCTCTTGTTGTTATGCTTAACTCAGGGCTTAAACAACTCCATCAAGCACATTTTGGCGGAGACAATTATGACCGCTTCAATGCAGTAGCTATACTTAATAACTCACAAATTGCTTGTGCAGGGGTATTTACATACACTCAATCGCAAGAATCAAATATGTGGATAGTAAAACTCAACAGAGATGCTACCTTTGTGCAGAAATCAGCAAAAGCACCAAAAATCTACAAGATGCTGAAAAAACTTTATGCTAAAGAGATAAAATCAAAGCAGATAATTATCAATCAAGATTTATCCATAAAATTTATAGATAAAAACCTCTACTTTGGTGCTTCTAAATACAAACTTACAAAAGCACAAAAGATATTTTTAGATAGATTTAGTAAGAAGCTTATCTCTTTTTTGCATCAATATAAAGCACAAGTGAAAACATTGGAAGTCAATGGATATACTTCAAGTGAATGGAAAAACGCCTCTTTTGAAGAAGGTTACATTAAAAATGAAAAACTCTCTATGAAAAGATCATTTGAGACTTTAAACTATATCTTTAATTCTCAGGACAAGAAAACTAAGGTCTGGCTCACGAAGATACTCAAAGGAAGTGGGTATAGCTATAGTAAAAAAATAACTTTCTCAGATGTTGAAAATAAACAAAAATCTCGAAGAGTCTCTTTAAGAATCATACTCTTTTGATGCTCTAAAAGAGAGTCGTGTTTTATCTTGCTTAAGTTTTTTGTAGAGTTTGAACTTTGCTTTTTCTAAGGCATCATCATCCCAAGAAAAATCTTTCATAATCTCTTCATCACCAACAGCACCACACTCCATAGCAAAAAGTTTTAACTCTTTTTTTGTAAGTTTTGATTTCATCACACCATACAATGCTTTTTCATCTTCCATAAACTCTCGTATGGGCATGACACAGAACTCCACCAATCTTTCTTTAAAGTTATTTTCATCGTTATATTGTTTCCAAACTGTATTTTCTAACATTTATATTTTCTCCTTATAGTGTAAACTACTTTGATGAGCATACATTTTAGATACTTCTAGATTTCTGGAAGTATCAACCTTAAGTCTTTTTCATTTATGATTACATTTGCTTCTTTTTGCAAAATCTCTTTTGCACAAAAAGCGACTCTAACTCCTGCGTGAGCGAACATACTTAGATCATTTGCACCATCCCCACACACGAGTGTTTCTTCACTTGTGACACCAAGAATCTTTTGAAGTCTTTGTATCATGTCCCCTTTAGATGAAGAAAACATCATATC
>WFMY01000088.1 GCA_015488855.1 Helicobacteraceae bacterium | reverse complement strand
CATCGAGTGATGCTTCATGGTTGCACGGTACAAAACGCTTGTCTCATAGGGATGAGTGCTACCATACTTGATGGTGCTGTCATAGGCAAGGAGAGTATTGTTGGTGCAAACTCTCTCGTAACGAAAAATAAAAAATTCCCACCGAGAAGCCTCATCATGGGAGCTCCTGCAAAAGTGATCAGAGAACTTACAGAAGAAGAGGTAAAGGAACTCTACGCATCTGCCTTAAGATATGTAGAATTTAAAAATGAGTATTAATATTTATTTTCATAAAGGTGTTTTTAATTAAGAAAGAGCGATAATTATCTTAGGTATTAGAAACTAATACACTATTTTAAAGAAAAAAAGGTAATTTATGAGTAAGCATAAAGCAAAGATAGAAAAGTTATACGAACATCCTCTTTCAGGCAATATTGACACAACAAAATTGATACATGCTCTTGAGCACTATGGAGCAGAGGTAGACATAAACAAACAACATCGTGCACTTGTGCATCTCAATGGAAAAGAGCATTCTATAACTCTCTCACATAGAAATGAACTCTCTAAAGATGCTGTAGTAAAACTTCGCCATTTTCTTGAAGAAGTTGGGTTAACACGAGATAAACTTTAAAAGTAAATCTTCGTGTAGCTATTTGATTTTATTTAAGATTGCATCAACGCTAAAACCAAACTTCTCAAACAGTTGCCCAGCTGGAGCTGAGGCACCAAAACTATCCATAGCGATTACTTCATCAGCTAATTTGTACCACTCTAAACCTCGTGCCGCTTCTATGGCTACTGTTTTTGTATCTGGCTTGATGATGCTCTCAATGTAGGCTTTATCTTGTTCGATAAAGAGGTCATAACAAGGTACTGACACCACATTGACTGGGACATCTTTAGCATTGAGTGCATCTTTGGTTTTGAGTGCTAGTTCCACTTCACTCCCTGAAGCCATAAGCGTGATAACAGCATTTTCATCAGAAGCTACCAAGTAACCTCCCTGTGATGCACTACCACTTACAGCACTTGGAAGGACTGCTAAGTTTTGACGTGAACATACAAACGCTGATGGAGATCTACTCATAGCAAGTGCAGTTTTCCAAGCCTCAATATTTTCAGCACCATCAGCTGGTCTCCAAACATAAAAGTTTGGTAATGCACGAAACTGAGAAAGATGCTCTATGGGTTGATGGGTTGGTCCATCTTCACCCACCCCAATACTATCATGTGTCCAGATAAAAAACTGCTGGATGCCAGCAAGAGCGGCAATTCTAGCTGCTGGTTTGAGATAGTCTGAAAACACAAAAAAAGTAGCAGAAAAAGGCATAAGTGGACCGTATAGTGCCATTGCATTGACTATGGAAGCCATAGCATGTTCACGGATACCAAAGTAAATATTTCTACCTTTTGGATAGATGCCCATATCGTTCAGGTTAGTCTTGTTTGATGGGGACAAATCTGCTGAACCACCCAAGAAAGATGGAATCCCTCTTGCAATAGCATTCATAATCTTACCATTCGTCCCACGAGTAGCTTCAGCTTTGTCAAATACTGGGTACTCAATACGAGAAAAATCAGGATTTTGTAAGGCATCTAATGCTTCATTTTGCTCCATCAAAGGCATAGTTTTAAGTGAATGATTCCACTCTCGCTCGAGCAAATCACCCTCCTCAACAGCACATCTAAATCTTAACAGCACATCCTCAGGAACAAAGAACTTTTTATCAGGGTCAAAACCTGCATCCTTTTTAGCTTGAGCAATAACATCTTCACCAAGAGGTGCTCCGTGAGCATGGTGTGAACCCTCTAGTTTTCCAGCACCCTTAGCGATGATAGTATGTGCTATGATGATAGTTGGTTTTGTATTTGCTTTTGCACTGACAAAGGCTTCGTCTATCGCATCATAATTGTGTCCATCACACTCTAGTACATCCCAACCTTGTGACTCAAATCTTTTAGTGATGTCCTCAGAGATAGAGAGGTCAGTTGAGCCTTCGATAGTGATACGGTTAGAATCATAGATGAGGATTAGATTATCGAGTTTGTTATGTCCAGCGATGGAACAAGCTTCATAAGAGATACCCTCTTCTAAGTCGCCATCACCACATAAACAATAAACATTATGGTCTATCATCTTTGCGGTTTCACTATTTACCTGTTCGCCCATAAACTTAGAAGCCATAGAAAAACCAACTGCATTTGCAATACCTTGACCAAGTGGACCAGTTGTAATCTCGATGCCCTTCGTATGACCATACTCTGGATGTCCTGGAGTGCGTGAGTCTAGTTGACGGAACTGTTTAAGATCCTCTATCTCTAAACCATAACCCCAAAGATAATAAAGAGAGTAAATAAGCCCTGTCGCATGACCACCTGAAAATACTAAACGATCTCGATTTAAAAAGTCTGGATTTTTAGGATTATGGTTTAAATGTTCACTAAGAACTACTGCAATATCTGCAAGTCCCATTGGTGCACCTGGGTGTCCAGAGTTTGCCGCTTGAACCATATCTGCTGCTAAAAATCTTATACTGTCTGCCATCTTTTGACGCATTTGATTGCTCATAAATTAATTCCTATGTCTGTTTATGTATTTTGTAAGTAGTGATGAAAGTTCTTTTTTCAAATTTTCATCAAAGTTGCTCAACTCATCTTCGAGTTCATCCGCTAAAGTATTTGCTTCTCTCATAGTCTCATCTAAGCCTATCAAAGTAACAAAACTATTTTTATCTTCATCATTTCCTGTGAGTTTTCCAGCTTCGGCAGAACTCTGAGTCACATCAAGTATATCATCTTGGATTTGAAATAACAATCCAAGTTTTATACCAAACTCATAAAGTTTTTCACCTAGTTTTTCTTGTCCAACTATGATAGCACCCATCTTAAGTGAAGCAGCTATAAGTTTTGCAGTTTTATTTGTATGAAGCACTTTGACATCTTCGATGCTAAGAGGTGTATTTTCAAAGTAACAGTCTATCGCTTGACCTAAGACCATACCATTTAAACCACCATTACTAGCTAACTCTTTGATGAGTTGTATGCGAGTATAGTCTGAAAATGGAGCCTTAGATAAAACTTCAAAAGAGTAAGTATTAAGTGCATCACCTGTAAGTATGGCAGTTACTTCATCATACACCACATGCAAGGTTGGTTTTCCACGACGAAGAGGGGAATCATCCATAGCTGGCAGATCATCATGAATGAGAGAGTAAGTGTGAAGCAGTTCAACTGCATACGCAGCATGTCTAGCACCATCAAGCATGAGAGGATTAAAAGCCTTCACAACACCGAGTAAAAGTGCAGGACGAAACCTTTTCCCACCAGCAACAAGCATCTCTTGAAGAGCCTTTTCATAAGTGGGGTGGATAGAGTTTGAAGTTGGTAAGTTTTCTAGTAAAAAGCTCTCAAATTTATGCATTTGAAATTTTAGTGTTTTCTATGTTAATTTGGGGTTAATCTCAAATAAAAATAAAAGCTCTCATTCCTTTTGATAACTGATGTTACGATAATCCAAATTTACAAAGTTGAAAAACTGTTACAAATCTAAGCAACCTGTAATTCTCCAACTTTTCTATAGGCAACTTTAAGAGCCTCAATATATTTTATAATTTAGCCGAAGTTTTTCAAGTTTTATAAATCCACAT
>WFMY01000087.1 GCA_015488855.1 Helicobacteraceae bacterium | reverse complement strand
CTCTGCCAAATCTATCCAGTTTTGGAGTGCATCTAAGTTTTCCCTTAAGTCAGGATTGACACAAATATAATACACTTTTTGCGTGATAGTTTTTGGATCAAATCTTTCTACAGGCTCTTTATATTCCCGAGTTAGGTCTAAAAAATGGTAAGTCGTATTGCCCACATCACACAAAATCATACTAATTTTACCTATACTTTCATAACGAGCGTACTTAGTATATTTTTTGAAATATTTTCGATTGTATCTGTAGCATCTATTTGGACTAAATCAATATCTAAGAGCTTACATGATTCAATCATAGCATCTTGAATCTTTAACAAATATTCAACTCCCCTAAGTTCAATTCCATCAAGCTCTTTTTGCGAGAGCCTAAATTCTAGTTCTTTTTTTGTAAGATAAAGTAAAAAAACTTTTTTTGGAAGATATGAATCTGTTGCAAAACGGTTCAACTCTACTAAGTATTTATTTTTTATGTCTCCTTGTACTAGGGCATAAGCAACACCACTCACTGCACTTCTGTCTGAGATAATCATTTTGTCAATGTTTGGCTTAATCACTTCATCTACATGCTCAGCACGGTCAGCTAAAAAGAGAAGAAACTCTGCTTTTTTACTTTTTGCTCGAGCATTGAGTACAATATCTCTTATCTCTTTGCCTACAGGTGTAGCTCCAGGTTCTTTCGTGATAAGAGCATCTGGAAATTTTTGTGCAAGAAGAGCTATCTGAGTGCTTTTTCCTGCAGTATCAATCCCCTCTATTGCAATATACATGAGTCCCCATACTTCCTATGATCTCTTGCACTTCTGATGGCAACAGATGCTCTGTCTTTGCATTAAACTTTAATAAACCTCTGACGATGGAGGAGCTAATAAAAGCATGTTGTAGTGTTGGCATGAGATAAACCGTCTCTATTGTGTCATCAAGTGAGTTGTTTAAGTACCCGATCTGTAGTTCATATTCAAAATCACTGACTGCTCGTAGTCCTCGGATAAGCACAGAAGCATCGTGTTCTTTAGCCAATTCAACTGTTAAGTTATCAAACCCAACAACACGAACATTTTGAAGATTCTGAGTGGCCTTTGTTGTCATCTCTATGCGCTCATTAAGTCTAAACATAGGCTTTTTATCGTGCGAAACAGCAACGGCAATGATCACTTCATCGAAAAGATTGAGTGCTCTTTTTATGATGTCGTAATGACCATTTGTAATTGGGTCGAATGTTCCTGGATAGAGTGCGATTTTTTTCAAAGTTATTCCCATCTTTTATATAAATTATTTTCTATGCCTAATAAATCAAACCACTTACCAATGATAAAGTTTTCCATCTCTTGGAGTGTTTGTTGTTCTGAATAGTAAGCCATTACAGGTGGTGCTATAATAACTCCTAGTTGTGCTAATTTTTGCATATTTTCTAAAGCAATAGCAGAAAAAGGCATCTCTCTTGGAGCTAAAATAAGCTTTTTTTGCTCTTTTATCATGACACTAGCGCATCTTGTTACTAGATTGTCAGATATACCACAAGCAATTTTAGCTAAAGTGTTCATACTGCAAGGGGCAATCAGCATAGCATCACTTCCAAATGATCCCGAAGCAATACTTGCAGATATATCATCATCTTGGTGGAGTGTTACCCCAAGCTCTTTTTCTTGAACAATTTGAGAATTTTTAGTTTGTATGAAATGAATATCTAGTTGAATTGGAAGAAGTTCAAGAGCTTTTATACCTAAGTTTACACCACTAGCACCACTGGTTGCAAGGATAATCTTTTTTATCATTGTATCTGAACCCTTCTTCTACCAATAATTTTTGCTTGTAATCTTTTTAAATTTGTTTTTTGAACAGTAATTATATCGCCTAAAGTTCCACTTTGCAAGGCTTTTGCTTCAAAAGTGATAGATATTCCATTATTGTCAAGTTCTACACTTACCATGCTATTTCTACGCACCAAATCTAATTTTTGTATATCTCTAATTGTAAGGATCTCATCCATCTTCATATTTCGGGATAGCTGATAACTCTTTTTATGAAATTCCATGATGGGTAAAGCTCTAAAATTATCAAATTTTATTGTTTTTAACTTTGTATTTAGTAGAGAAAGTTCACTATGCCTTTGGATATTTTTTTTTGTAACGAGTACTTCAATCGAAGCATGTATAGAGTAGTTGAAAAAAAGTTTTTTACCAGTATCACTTTTGATATTTATGATGTTGTTACTACGGAGATAACTGTTTCTTTGTATCTCTATAATATAATTATTTGGTAGATTTTTTATGTAACCACGAGAGCGAACTTGAATATCATTAAATTTGATAGTTGGGTATTTTTCCTTGTAGTAGTTATTTAAAAAGTTACAAAGAGGTGTTGTGTCAATAGGACTAGATATTTGAAAATTTATATAGTAGGAGAAAGTTTTAACCTCTTTAATGCCTAACTTCTTAAGAATACTAAGTATATCTTTACTTGTTATTCTTTTTGAATGTTTATAATTATCAACTGTAAATAAAATCTGATCTTTTTGTGTTTGAGGGAACAAATCACTGAGATGCACTTCATTGCCCTTGATGTAATAAACCTCTTTTAAAGTTGTCTGGGCATAAAGATGAAAAGAGATAAAGAGGACTAATATAGTTCTAAGTAGCATTATAATCACTTGTAGTTGTATTCATAGATAGCTCCTTAAGAAGCGTTTAACAAGTTCACAAAGTTTTTATAACTATCAACAACCTGTTGGTTTTTAGCACTACATATATAAAACTCAATCGCTTTTTTTCCCAATCTTGGAATCTCATTTTTTACTGCCCAACTACTTATAGTCCCTTCTGGAACTTCTAATATATGAGCGAGTTCTTTTTGCGTGATTGAAAGTTCTTTGCATACTGCTTTTACTACATTATTTTTATTTTTATTTTTTTTTGGTTTTAATTTCCTAGGCTCTGAGAACTTTTTTATCTCTTTTTGTTGTTTTTGCTCACCTACTGGGGTATTTTTTTTCATCCATTCGTGCACTTCTAGTGTACTAAGTATCCAATCTCGAGAGTTTAAAGAAGCTACAATATCATTTGCAAACTGGACTACATATTCTCTTGAAAATTTACTATCGCTAAATTGACGCAGAATTGAGTAGGCCAATTGTTGCGCACCAGAATTACTTACTCCCCAGTCAAAACCAGTACCAGATTTAGCAAACTCCTCGTATCTTACAGGTAGTTCCACTTCACCATAAGTGACGAATCTATTTCCAAGTAGAGCTTTATGCCCTTTAAATACATGATTACTTCTAACAAGAGACATATTCCACCTTTTTATCTAAAACGGTAATTATACTACGAAATAAGTAAATATTTAATCTAAAATAATATTACATAAACCAAATTTTGTTTGCATAATTCCTTGACTTTTACCAATATCGGCACTAATTAATATTACATTAATATAAAATTATTTTTTTTTGCTATTATTAGGAAATTTAAACTAAAAAGGAAAACAACCTATGTCCTATGCACAAAAACTCGAAGCACTACTTACTAAAGAGCTTATCCCAGATATAGATGATAGACTAGATGAGATATTTGAAGAGATTGCAGATGAAAAAAATGCAAACGATGCACAAAGAGAAGAGATAGAAGAGTTACGAGAATTTAAAGATGACTTAAAAGATGTTCTTGATGATATTGCAACAGGAGAGATGGAAGAAGACGAGTGCAAAGAGATGATTGATGACATCTTAGAAGCACAAAAAGACGCACAAAAAGAAACCGAAAAATAAAGATAATTTAGCTATAATTTTATCTATATAATAATTAGGAAAATGTATGAGAATAATACTACTTGGAGCTCCTGGTGCAGGCAAAGGTACTCAGGCTCAATTTTTAACAAAAAAATATAACATACCTCAAATCTCTACTGGCGATATGCTCCGTGGAGCGATAAAAGCAGGTACACAGATGGGTAAAATGGCTAAAGCTGCTATGGATGCAGGACAGCTTGTGACAGATGAGATAATCATAGGTTTAGTAAAGGACAGAATTGCTCAGAGTGACTGTAAAAATGGTTACTTGCTTGATGGTTTTCCACGAACACTTCCTCAAGCTGATGCAGTAACAAATGCTGGTATCAAAATTGATGCGGTGATAGAGATAGATGTTGCAGATAGTGAGATAGTAGCTCGTATGGCTGGTCGTCGTGTGCATCTAGCTAGTGGCAGGACATTTCATATAGCTTTTAATCCGCCAAAGATTGAGGGTAAAGATGATATCACTGGTGAAGATTTGGTGCAAAGAGATGATGACAAAGAGAGTGTAGTTCTAGAGAGACTTCAAGTATATCATGAACTTACACAGCCTCTCATTGGTTACTATAAAGAACAAGCAAAAAGTATTGATGCTCTAACTTATATCACAGTAGATGGTACTGCTGATATTGCAGATGTAGAAGCTGCAATAATCTCAAAGCTAGGATAGCAATACTTATAAAGCATTAAGTATATTTTAGATAAAATTCGCGAGTTCCTTTCTCTTTGTATCAGGATTTATATTGATATATCATGTGCATCAGCACTGAACCGAAGGGGAAACAAATACCAAAAGGAGATCTCAATATGAGACATTACGAAAACCTAGTAATCGTAAAACCAACATTGACAGCAGAAGAAATCCAAGTTAGCGTTGCAGCTATCGAAGAAGTAATCACTTCAAATGGTGGCGAAATAGCTACAACAAACACTATGGGCATGAGAAAATTAGCATACCCAATCGAAAAAAATGAGCGTGGACATTTCCATGTTATCTATTACTCAGCAGAGCCTTCAGTAATCACAGAAATCGAAAGAAGATTCCGTCTTAATGAAGAGCTTCTTAGATTTGTTACTATCAAGTACGATACTAATCGTGAAATAACTGCATGGAAAGAACTTGTTAAAAAAGCTCAGAAAAAAGCTGAAACATCTAAAGTTGAAACT
>WFMY01000086.1 GCA_015488855.1 Helicobacteraceae bacterium | reverse complement strand
TAAGTGAAACACTCTGTTCGCTCCAACCCCATGTAGATAGACTAGCTTTCGTGTTTGAGATGAAACTCAATCTTGACTCATTAGATGTAGTCGAATCAAAGGTTTACGAAGCTATCATCCATTCGGATAGAAGATTTAACTACGAAGAGATTGATGCCTTTTTTGAAGGTAAACTTAAAGCAAAAAACACTCAAGAGGGTGAGATATTTGCTTGGATAAAAAAACTTCGTATCATTACAGATAAGCTCAAAACAAAAAGACTCAAAGTTGGTTATGACTTTCACTCTAAAGAGTTGCAGATGCACATAGATGAGGATTCCAATATAGTTTCAACTTCTTATGCCAAAGAAACACCTTCACATGCCCTCATAGAGGACTGTATGCTTTTAGCAAACAAAGAAGCAGCGCGTCAATACACTCGTGGTATCTTTCGTATCCATGAACCACCATCACAAAACAAACTTCAGATACTCTACCAAGAACTAGCAGGTATCGGCATGTTTGTAGAGATTAAAAAAACTATAAAAGAAACCATCTCAACAATACAAGCACAGGCCAAAGAGATGCATCTTGAAGCTGAAGTAGATACACTCATCATCCGCTCACAGATGCAAGCACGCTACGCACCACTCAATTCTGGACATTTTGGCTTAGGTTTTGAAGCATACACCCACTTTACTTCACCCATACGAAGATATAGTGACCTCATAGTTCATAGGCTGCTCAAAGCTATCAATGCTGGTGATACAGAGGAAGGCTCCTATGTCCTTCGCAATATCGAATCTCTGAGTATTGCTATTAGTGAAAAAGAGAGAGAAGCTAGTACTATTGAAATAGAATTTCAAGCTAGAAAATTTAGCCGTTGGGCAAATGAGCATATAGGTGAACAATTTATGGCTAGAGTAAGCGGTACAGACCCTGAACTCAAAGCCGACTTAAATGATGAGATAAAAGGTGCGAGACTCATACTCTCTTCAAGTGACAATGTAGTTTTATTTAGCGATGTTTTAGTAACAATAGACAAGGTAGATATCCCAAAAGCTAAAATCTATGCGAGTGTAGTGAATAACGATGTATCAATCTGAATTTGACAAAAATCTCAACAAGGGAAGCATCTCAAATAGTTTTGTATTTTATGGGGAGAGTTTATTTCTTATAGATAGGTACATTAAACTTCTCTCAAACATAGAAGATGCTTCCATCCTTAACTATAACCAAGATGAGTATGACTTCAACTCTGCCAAAGCACATCTTTCTCAGGCATCCCTATTTGGTGGAAGAAATCTCCTTATAATTAAGACGCATAAAAAAGTAGGTAAAAAAGAGTTAGATATTTTTGTACAATACTGTGAAAAAAATCAAGACAATCTTTTCATTTATGCTTATACAGGTGATGATTTTAGAGCTTATAATGATAAAAAATTCTTTGCAAAACAAAGTACTATGGTAGTGAGATTTTTTCATCCCAAACTTGGAGAATCTATCAATATCATAGCCCAAGTAGCAAAAGAGAAAAATGTCAATATAGACAACTACTCTATCACCCATCTGCTAAACATTCACAATGGCGATATTGCCCTTTGTGCTAATGAGATAGAGAAGTTCATAGTCTTTGATAGAGCCATCAGCACAAAAGATATTGATGCTCTTGTCTTTGGACTTGCAGAGATAAATATAGATGACTTTATCATCAATCTTATCAACAAGAAAGATTTTAAAGAGGATATAAAGAGCATCTTGGAACATGGAGAAGATGAGATAAGAGTTATCACAGCACTCACTTCTTTCATTACGCAACTTTATCTTTTTAACATCTACATCAGAGTTAATGGCACGCCAAATGCAAGAGAAATACTTGGATACAATGCACCACAGTTTGTTGTAAAAGAAAAAGCTGAACTCTCATACAGAATTAAACCAAACATATACTACAAACTACACCAACTTCTCTTAGATACTGAACTACAAATGAAAAGTTCAGGAGTAGATAAAGGGGCTATCCTATTCTCGTGTCTTATAAGGTTTCAACAACTTCTTTAACCCAAATTATTGTTAGCAATCTCAAGCTCTAAGAAACCACTCACATAATGTGCAAAAAAAGTGATAAATTCAACATCTTCTCTTGTAAAACCTGTTTCTTTATTGAGAAGTTGAAAGACACCTATCACCTCTCTTTTAGAATTTATCACTGGGGAAGTCAAGATGTTTCTAGTATAGTACCCTGTCTGTGCATCTATCTCAGAGAGAAAGTTAGAATTACTATAAGCATCATTTTCGATAATAGGTTGCTTTGTTCTTACAGTCTGACCAACTATCCCCATATCAAAGGGGATAACGATTTTCTCAACACCATCAGAAAGTGTAGTCCAAAGTTCATCTTTATCGGAGGAATAGATAAATACAGAGCATCTATCTGCACCAATAATCTTTTTAGCTTTTTGAGATATAAAAGGTAATCCCTCATCCAAAGAGGGGATTTTGACTAATCCTCTACTAAATTTTGATAACAATGCATACTTCTCTTGCTCTTTCATAGAAATCCTTTTTTAGCAGATTATGACAAACGCTAGTTTTTGTCTTGATCTACTATTTTAGATTTTCCAATCCATGGCATCATGTCGCGTAATTTATTACCAGTTTGAGTAATAAGTTTTACTTTGTCATTTGCACGCTCAGCATTCATACGAGGGTAACCTGCTTGACCTTCTAGTATAAAGTCTTTTGCAAAACGACCATCTTGAATCTCTTTTAAAATCTCTTTCATAGCAGCTTTTGACTCAGCATTGATAACGCGTTTACCAGATACATAGTCACCATACTCAGCAGTATTTGAGATAGAGTATCTCATATCAGCAATACCACCCTCAAACATCAAATCAACAATAAGTTTAAGTTCATGAAGACACTCGAAATATGCCATTTCCGGAGCATAACCAGCTTCAGTAAGTGTCTCAAATCCAGCTTGAACAAGTGAAGATACGCCACCACAAAGAACGGCTTGCTCACCAAAAAGGTCAGTTTCAGTTTCATCTTTAAAAGTAGTTTCAATAATAGCAGTACGACCACCACCGATAGCTGATGCATAAGAAAGAGCCAACTCTTTGGTATTACCTGCAGGATTGTTTCCAACAGCGATAAGGTCAGGAATACCTCCACCACGAACAAACTCAGAACGAACAGTATGCCCTGGAGCTTTTGGTGCAATCATAGTAACATTGATGTCTGAAGCTGGAATGATGCTACTGTAATGAATATTAAAACCATGACCAAATGCAATAGTATCACCTGCATTTAGGTTTGGCTCAATCTCTTCTTTATATATTTTTGCTTGATTTTCATCTGGAAGAAGAATCATAATCATATCTGCTTTTGCAGAAGCCTCAGCTACAGTAAGAACTTCAAAGTTTTTTGCTTCAGCTTTTGCCCAAGATGCACCATTTTTTCTTAAACCTACACATACTTCAACACCAGAATCTCTTAAGTTTTCTGCGTGTGCGTGTCCTTGAGAACCAAAACCGATCATTGCCACTTTTTTGCTTCTGATGAGGTCTAAGTTAGTATCTTTATCATAGTAAACATTTAATGCCATTTTTATTTCCTTAATTTATCAATGAATTTATTAGTTTAGGCTTATATAACCTAAAATATTTTTGCGATTATACTATATTAAAGCAAAAACTTTTATAATGTCATATAAAAACAGGAAAAATAATGAAAAAATTTAATTTATTTAACGAAATCATCATAGCAAGCAGATCACAAGTCCTTCAAGCAATCAAGAAAAATGAAATATTTGGAATCAACATCAAAGGGGAGGTAATAGTTGCTCCATTTGATACTCAAGAGATTTTTATTTTTAAAGATGACATTAAACAAACGCCACAATCTATCCAAGATATATTTGGTAAAAATTATCAAGTTGTTGAAGATGAAGGTAGACTGCTTATCAAAGCTTTTTCAAACTGGCAAGCTCTCATAGCTATAAACACTCCAAATGCTTCCTATGATGACACTACCGCAGATGGTGTTGCAGAATTTGGAGATAAGGACTTAGAAAAAATCGGTTGGTATGCAACTGAATTTAATATATCTTATAGAACTTTAGTAGAGATACTAGAGGAAAAGTGTAGAGGAGTGATGCTTTGCATAGAACAAGAAGAACCTTATCAGTTTAGTGGTCTTGGTTTTATAGCGGACAATAAAGAAGCATATGATGTTTTGTTTGAGTATTGCCAAAAGCACATCAAAAAGCTTATGAACCAAGATAAAGATTTTGCTAAAGAAAATTTAGAAGATGATGAACTAGAAGCACTAGGATTTTTTAAAATTGATTAAGATATCTATTGAACATAAATTTCGTGGCAATATAGAACTTCCAGAGAACAGATATGCTAAAGATGTCTTTTTTAGAGTCAAACAAGCCTATGCAAACCATGCGAAGATGGGCATAAACCTTGTCTTTTCCGAAAATAAACTTCAAAGTTTAAAGAGATACACTAAAGGTGCGGCAGCAGATGAACTAGAAAACTTGGAGCTTTATATAAAACTAGGTGAGATACTTGGCTTTTTAACTGAAGATGCCAAAAAACTCAAAGACTCGATACTCTTTGTCAATGATAATGCTCATTCAAACTTCAATATCACCAAAAGAGTTACACTCTCAAATAAAAGTAAAAAAACAAAAGCCAGTGCATCATATATGTTTTGGGATATAGAAAATTTTTCAAGCATTGCTTCTATTTTTAATGATCTTATTGAGCCATACAACATACCAGATGAGCATATTTACTTAGCAGCCAACCCTGACTCTCTCTACCTTTTTAAAGCAGAATGGGAAGCTAACCTTTATGACTATGGCAAAACACTCCATTCTTTTAACTTCACTAAGTGTGACCATGGAAAAAATGTTGCTGATGATGTTTTACTTGAAAAGTACAAAGAGATGCAACTTAAAAATGCAAATGTTTTTATGATGACTTTCGATAGAGAGCTAAAAGAGAGATTTATAGAAGTCTCCCACCCAAGTAACAACCTCTACATCATGGGAAGATAAACTACTTTTGAGTTTTTAGGTACCTTTGTAAGATTATCATTGCTGAGATGGAGTCTATGCGTCCATCTCTAACATATTTCATCTCACCTTTCATCATAGACTCAGCTTCAAGAGAACTACCTGCTTCATCTTGGTAGATCACTTCACCCTCAAAGTCAACAAGATTCATAAAATGTGCTATGCGACGACGCATCTCATCTTCACTACTCCCACCAAGAGGTATACCTATCACAACAGTATCAACTTCCCACTCGAGAATGGCTTTTTTAACTTCTACAGAAGCTTGATTACGGTTTTTTCGTATCACCGCTGGGAGTGGTGTTACTATATCTTTATGTGCAGAGTATGCTAGTCCTATTCTTTTTAAACCCAAATCTATCGCTATATATTTCATAGCATTATTTACCTAGACAAAAAGAGCCAAACATCTGATCGAGCATCTCATCATTTTCAAATGGTCTTGTGATGCTCGCTATCTCTTTGACTGCTTCGTTAAGATGAAAAGAAAATATCTCTAACTCTTGAGAGTCTAGCGGCTCATAGGCTTCTTCAATATTTGCAAGTGTCGCTTCTACAGCACTAATCTGTCTTTGGGAGATGAGCATAATCTCATCGGAAACATTTGTAGTGTCCATATAGTTTTGTAGAGCATCAATAAGTGCTGTTACATCATCTTTAGAGTTAAGCTCTATATCAAATGAAAGAGCATCATCAAAAAACTTTTTTTCTAAATCTATTTTATTATTGATGTAGAGAACTTTTTTTTGTTCTTTGTTCGATTCAATGAGAGAGAGTATCTCTGCATCTTGTTCATCTTTCTCTCTTGAGTTATCAAAGAGTGCCACGATGATGTCACACTCTTTGATTGCCACTAGACTTCGCTCTATCCCTATGCGTTCTATCTCATCACTAGCTTCTCGTATCCCCGCTGTGTCGACTATTTTAATAAGGTGTGTACCAATCTTTACTGACTCTTCTATGGTATCTCTGGTAGTTCCTGCTATCTCACTTACTATAGCTCTATCATAATTCAACAGGGCATTGAGGAGTGAACTTTTACCAACATTTGGTTTACCCACAATAGCTACGCGAAAACCTTGCATAAGCCCTGCTCTACTTTTGCTTACCTGCAAAGTTTTTTCTAAATCTTTTGAAAGTTTTTGAAGTTTTTGCATAATCTGTTTGACTAAGTCCTCAGGCAAATCCTCCTCGGCATAATCGATGCTCACCTCAGAATAGGCAAGGATATGGATAATCTCATCTCTAACATCTTCGATAAATTCTTTAAGTAAGCCCTTCATTTGCTTAGCAAGAATCTTTGCTGCATCTTCACTTTTTGCCTCTATAAGTTGTGCGATAGCTTCCGCTTCACTGAGGTCAATCCGACCATTAAAAAAAGCTCGTTTAGAAAATTCTCCAGCTTCTGCAAGTCTAGCTCCCGCTTCTACAGATGCCCTTAAGATGCTCTGTGCAACGATAAAACCACCGTGGCACTGAATCTCCACAACATCTTCCGCAGTAAAAGAATGTGGGGCTTGAAAGTAAATCACTAAAGACTCATCTATGAGTTCATCATGTGTGTTATAGATGTTTACAAGAGAAGCGTATCTTGGGGTAAAACTATTTTTATGTGTAAGCTTAGAGGCTATCTCTAAAGCCTTATCCCCACTTATTCGGATAATAGCGATAGAGCCTATACCATTTGCCGTAGCAATAGCAGTTATGGTATCGTTAGTTGTTGTGGTAGTCATTTACAATGATGTATTTGAGACCATCACGAGTTGTTCTGATAGCTACATATTTATCTGAGTATGATGCTCTTAACTCTTTGAGTGCTATTTGGACAAGTACTCCATCAAGGATTTTCGTTTGTGCTCGTCCATCTCTTTGTATTCCAGCACGGACACCCTCTAGGTAACGAGAAACTGACTCCTCTTGATTTTTCAAAAATTCTGCTATCTCTAAGCGTAGTTGCACTTGGTATTTTGTATTGACCCAGTTAAAGATCATATAAGAAAGAGCTTTATATCTATACCCCTCTTTTCCTATGAGCAGGGCAGCATCTGCACCTTTAAATTCAACAAGTAAGGTAGTAGTATCATAAGCAGAAACCTCAACTCTATCGATGCTAAAACAAGTAAAATTAAATAAATTATTTAATCCTTTATCTACTTCAGCCACAATAGAGTCCATATCTAAAGCATTATTTTGTTGCTTTTGTTGCTTTTGTAAGGTTACATCTTCATAATCTTCCGAATCTATATCCCCATAATCCTCATCGTCTTGCATACTCACAAAAGATTCTGGCATGATGGTATCGTTAAAAACTTTTTGTTTCTTAGAAGTTTTTGTAATTTTTTTCTTAAGAGTTTTTTTCTTAACTTTTAGATTGTGTTCAGATGTTATCTCTGAAGATTTTTCCTGAGGGAGTGTCTCTTTTTTAGGCTCTTGTTTTTTTGTTTGGAACTCTTTTATGTTTTCATTTTTTACAGCAACTACGATAGCTGGTTTAGAAAAAAGACCAAATAAACCTTTACTAGGTGCTTGAACAACTTCTATCTTAAGATCCACAACTGAACACCCTAAAGAGGTTGATGCTTTGATGTAAGCCTCTTCTAAAGTGGTCGCTTCTACCTTAATCATCGCTCTTTTTCCCATTTTTATGTAAAGCTATCTCCAAATCTTTTGTTTTTTTAAACTGTGCATTAACAACAAATTGTTGTGCGATTGAGAAAAGGTTGTTTGTAAACCAATAAAGAACTAAACCTGATGGAAAAGTTACAAAGAAAAATGTAAATATAAGTGGTAAGAACTTAAATACTTTCTCTTGCATTGGATCTGTAAAATTGTTTGGTGTAAGTTTTTGTTGATAATACATTGAAGCACCCATCAAGATTGGAAGCACATATGTACCATCCATTCGAGAGAGATCATGTACCCAAAACATCCATGGAGCACCTTGAAGTTCAACTGCATTTAAAAGAACACGATACATCGCAAAAAATATAGGGATTTGAAGAAGCATAGGGAGACATCCACCCAGTGGATTGACACCTTTTTTCTGATAAAACGCCATAACGGCTTGACCTGATTTTGCTTTATCATCTTTATACTTTGCTTGGATCTCTTTAACCTCTGGACCAATATCTTTCATCTTTGCCATAGAAAGCATACCTTTTGAGGTCAGTGGGTATAAGACAGCTCTTATCAACAAGGTCATAGCCACAATAGCCCAACCCCAGTTTCCAAAAAGTCCATGCAACCATAAAAGTAATTGAAAAAGTGGCTTAGAAGCAAAAGTAAACCAACCGTATTCTATAGTATTGGTAAGAACTGGATTAATACTTTTGAGAACTCTATAATCTTTTGGACCAATATATCCACTAAATTTCATATTAGGTAAAGCTTCAAAATATATAACTGGATTATCTTCCCTATCTCGCTCAATAATAACATTTGTTTCAGGGCCAAAACCATATATAATGCTCGCATTATATTGATCAAAAGCTGCAGCAAGGGCAAGGTTGCTAAAGGTTTTTCTACCCTCGACATCCCCATCTTCGATGATAGTAAGTAGGTCTTCATTTGAATAAACCAAGGCTCCAACAGCGGCCATCATTTGCTCT
>WFMY01000085.1 GCA_015488855.1 Helicobacteraceae bacterium | reverse complement strand
CTGCATTAACTTTGGGTTCAGCAACTCTAAATGCTATGGACTTATATCAAGATGCAAATGGTCAACTATTTGCTACACCTGCTCAAGGGCGTACACTTATTAAAGATAAATCTGTACCAGTTTTCGCGAATGCAGATAAGTTAAAATTTAGCGGTGTAGCATTCTTGGGTTACAGATATACTAATTACAACAATCCTACCACTACTGTTCACAATTTAAATCAGTTTGAAATTCGTCGTGCTTACCTTGAATTAAGAGCACATTTACTAGATGACCCTAAATCTTACTATCGTATAACTTTAGATGTATTACAAAATACTGGAACAAAAAGTAGTTCAAGCGGTAGTACTCTTTTGCGTGCTAAGTATATCTACTTATATTTACACAATGTATTAGCTTCTACTAGTGTACAGCTCGGTTTAGTGCATCGTCCATGGCATGATTATGAACAAAACCACTCTTGGAACTTCCGCGATATCTCAAAAATATTGTTAGAACAAAGCAATGGAGCGAACCTTTCCAACTCAGCTGACTTTGGTTTTGATTTTATAACTAAGACTAAACATTTAGATGTTCAACTTGGTATTTATAATGGTGAGGGGTATAACAGAACACAAAATGCTGCTCATTCAATGAGTTTTGAGTGGAGAGCTACTTCTCACCTAATAGGTGGACAATCAGAAAAGGTTTCAGACACATATTTTGATGTTTCTTTCTTTGGACAGTACAATAAGAAGCATAGAAGTGTTCAAGTTGGCAGTGTAACAGAAAACCAAGATTTAATTTTTGGTGGTCTCCACACTATATATAATCAACCAGGATTTCTATTTTCTGCTCAGTATATAAAGTCACAAAACACTTCTCATATACTTCATAATATCTCAGGACAAGCTGGTTCAGGTTACAATACCTATGGTGAATACCGCATAGGCTCAAAAAATGAGTATAGATTCTTGGCTCGCTATGATTCATGGACTCCACAAAACCTAAAAAAAGAGCAAAAAACAGTTATCGCAGGTATCGCGTGGGATCAAAGTAAAAATGTCCAATGGATAGCAAATGTAACAGCTATAAAAAATCAAAGTGGTTCAGTTCTTGAAAAGTTTAACGGCACAGCATATATGCTTACAGCAAGGGTGAAATATTAATCCCAATCAACAATCACTTTCAATATTGCTTCGCACTTGTAACTAAAGTGTAACCCAAAGAGTTTATACTCTTTTGATAAAAAATTAATTAAAGGTAAAACAAAATGACAAAAGTTCTTAAAGTTACACTTGCAACGACCCTACTTGTATCTGCACTGAGTGCAGGTGAAATCATCAAAGGAAGCGGTGCTTCTTTTCCATACTCCGTCTATCAAAAATGGCTTAAAGCATACAATAAAGAGACTGGTATCAAAGTTGATTATATAAAAAAAGGTTCTTCTAAGGGCATAAAAGATGCAAAAGCAAGAGCTGTTGACTTTGCAGGGACTGACAAACCACTCAGCCCAAAAACACTCAAACAAAACAAACTTTACCAATTTCCAGCTGTTGTTGGTGCTATCACAATGGGATATAACCTTCCTGAGGTTAAAAACCTAAGGCTAAGTAGAAAAGCTATCGTTGCTATCGCAGCAGCAAAAATAAAATTTTGGGACAATAAACTTATACAAGCTACAAATCCTAAAACAAAATTACCACATAAAAAACTTACCTTTGTTCACCGTGCAGATGGAAGTGGAACTACTTACAACTTTACATACTACCTCTCAAAAGTAAGTAAAGGTTGGAGAAAAACTTATGGTGCGAAAAAGTCACTTAACTGGCCAGGAAATCAACATATAGGTGGTAAAACCAACTCTGGCGTTGCTGCACTTCTCAAACAAACACAATACACTGTCGGCTACATTGACTATGCAGATGCAAAAAACAATAATATTACAATGGCTACAGTACAAAACAAAGCAGGAAACTACATCAAACCAACTTTAAAATCTTTCCAAATTGCAGCAGAAAAAGCTACACTTGATCCTAAGAAAGATTTTTACTCTATCATTGCAGACCCT
>WFMY01000084.1 GCA_015488855.1 Helicobacteraceae bacterium | reverse complement strand
TTTACGGGTCTTCATCATGATAAACATGGTTTTCCAACTGAGGAAATTGAGACTTGCCGTAAACTTATTCAGCGTTTAGAAGATAAGGTTGCTATGCATGAAGATGAGCTTGAATCATATGAAGAGTTCATGATGGAGGATGCAGATATCATGATTATTGCGTATGGTTCTGTTTCTCTTGCTGCTAAAGAAACTATCCGTAATTTACGTGCAGAAGGTATTAAAGCTGGTCTGTTTAGACCTATTACTTTATGGCCATCACCTGCAACTAAGATGAAAGAGCATGCTGACAAAATCAAAAATGTTTTAGTAGTAGAATTAAATATTGGTCAATACCATTCAGAGATACAGCGTGCTACTGCAAGATTAGACATTGATGGATTATTCAAAGTAAACGGTAGAGCAATTTCACCAAATGAAATTGCTGCAAAAGTTAAGGAGTTATACTAATGGCATTTAATTATGATAAATATTTAAGATTAGAGAAGATGCCAACACTATGGTGTTGGGGTTGTGGTGACGGTGTTATTTTAAAAGCATTCGTTAGAGCTATTGAGAAAATGGATATAAATCAGGATGATGTATGTATTGTTTCAGGAATAGGTTGCTCAGGAAGATTTTCTTCTTATGTAGATTTTAATACTGTTCACACTACTCATGGTCGTACTGTTGCTTATGCTACCGGTATAAAACTGGCTCGTCCTGATAAACTTGTTGTCTGTGTCGCTGGTGATGGTGATTCGCTTGCTATTGGTGGTAATCATACTATTCATGGTTGTCGTCGTAATATCGATTTGACTCTGATTGTGATCAACAATTTTATCTATGGTCTTACTAACTCACAAACTTCTCCAACTACTCCTAAAGGTATGTGGACAGTTTCTCAAAAAGCTGGTAATATCGACCCAACTTTCAATACTTGTGATTTAGCTATTGCTGCTGGTGCTTCATTTGTTGCACGAGAAACTATGACTGAACCAAAAAAACTTGAAAAAGTTCTTCTTAAGGCGATGAAGCATAAAGGTTTTTCTATGATGGAAGTACTCTCAAACTGTCATATTAACTTTGGTCGTAAAAACAAAATGGTTTCTGCAATGGAAAATCTTGAGTGGATTGATAGTATTACTGTTTCAAAAAAGAAATATGATACGATGAACGAAGAGGAACAACTTAACTTATTGCCAACTGGTATTTTAAAAGAAGACACCAAAGCTGATGAGTATTGTGATATGTATGCAGAGATCCAAAAAGTTCACCAAGGTCAGCGTGCAAAGATTACGCAAGACGACTTTGCTAAAAAAATATAAGGAAGACGAATGAGTGATTCTAAAGTATTAATGAGATTTACAGGTGTCGGTGGTCAAGGTGTTCTTCTTGCTGGTGAAATTTTTGCTGCTGCAAAAATTAAAACTGGTGGGCAGGGGCTAAAAACTGCTACATATACATCACAAGTTCGTGGCGGGCCAACTGTTGTTGATATTCAGCTTGACGATAAAGAGATTTATTATCCATACGCAGTTGATGGTGAGGTTGACTTTATGTTGTCAGTAGCACAAATGAGTTATGTTCTCTTCAAAAAGGGAGTGAAACCTGGAGGAACAATTGTTGTTGATCCAAATCTTGTTCATCCAACTGAAGAAGATAGAAAAACTTGGAATATCTTTGAGATCCCTATTATTACAATAGCAAAAGAAGAAGTTGGTAATGTAATTACTCAATCTGTTGTTGCTCTTGCTATTGCTAATACCATGATGAATGCTATTGACAAAACAGCATTGGTTGATACAATGCTTTCAAAAGTACCTGCAAAAGTTCATGAAGTAAATAAAAGAGCTTATGAGCTTGGGGAAAAATACGCAAACGAAGCGATGGCTTAAAAATATAATTTAAAAAGCAACCTTGAAAGGGTTGCTTTTTTTTTAAATTATATTTTATATTAATTAATATTACAATTGTATTATTTAAACTACTATTATTTATGCTAATATTTCTACTCCAATAAAAGGAATACATAATGAGAACATTATCGGTAAAAGGTCGAGTTTATCCTACGGATTTAAACCACAATGGTGGCGTTTTTGGCGGTTGGATTATGGGAAAAATGGACAAAGCTGCTTCAATAGCTGTTGATGAGATTATCAAATCTGGAGCAGTTACCGTATCTGTTACTGATTTACATTTTAAATATCCAGTACATAATGGTGACATATTTTATATTTATACAGAGATAATGCATATAGGATACAGCTCTATTCTTATAGATGTAGATTTTAAAATACGCAGTATAGATGAAGAAAATCAACTTTCAGAATTAAAGTCTGTTGTTGATGCAAAATTTAAATTCGTAGCAGTTGAAGGTAAAAAAACAGTAGCTATCTGTGACCATTTAAGACCTGATGCAACGGAAGATGTTATAGCTATGGCATACATAGGTAAACATAGTAAAGATAAGGCTGCAAAAGCTTAATTTTTAATACTCTCCCAAAAGAAATCAACATGTTTTTCAAACTGCGTAGCTAGTGCATCTGTTGATTTTGCATCAAAACGAAGTAGGGTGACTTGTAATCTTATGTAAAAGAGTGTAGATATAAACTCGTAAGCCATAATCATTGGATCTCCCGATCGAATTAAAGAGTTTTGCATCATAACAAAAAATCCTTCTGAGAGCATCTTTATATTTTTGTTATGAAATTCACTTATAAACTGCTCTCTAAGCCCCTCATTTTGTAATAGTTCTATCATCAGTAAGCGAAACATCTTTTCACTTGCTTTATCAAAGGTAAGAAGTTTATATTGCATGGTAAATTTATGGATAAATACCTTACCAGTTAAAGATTCCTTGTTTAAGGAGTCAGTTGCAATAGAGAAGGGCGTATTAAATATCTCTTTTGAGACTTCAAAGAAAATCTCCTCTTTATTTTTAAAATGATTGTAAAGTGCGCTTTGTTTTATACCAACGATTTGTGCTATTGTACGCACACTTGTGGCTCTATAGCCATGTTCTGAAAATAGGGTACTTGCAGCTTTTAATATTAATTCTTTTGTATTCTTTCTTTTTTTCGTATCTTTGTTCATTATTTATTCCTATTTTTATGATGAACGATTGTTCATTATTTTTATATTGTATATGAACGATTGTTAATTTATGCTGAATCAAAGTGAACAATTGTTCATTACTAAATAATATTATATGAACATTTGTTCTTAACGTAAAAAAGCCCTTTAAAAGAATAGTTAAAGTACAATTTTATAGGTACAACAGATAGTTACTTGGAGCATTATGCTACCAAGAGGAAAGTCCGAGCTGCTATAAGAGAATGTTCCATCTAACTGATGGCCGGCGTAAGCTGAGGGATAGTGCAACAGAGAATAGACTGCTACGATTGCGTAGTAAAGGTGAAACGGTGGTGTAAGAGACCACCAGCTTCTGTAGCAATGCAGAAGGCTTGTAAACCCAACATGGCAGCAAGAAATGAATGGTTAGCCTCTTATATGGTGTTTTAATGCACTAAAGCTTTTATTTCGCTAGAGATTTCTCGCAAGAGTAATACTAGATTAATGCTATCGTTACAAAACTCGGCTTATGTTGTGCCTTACATGAAGTCATATTGTATAATATGACTATAATTAAAATTCAAGAGAATATACATTATGTTAACCATACTATAAAAGAGATAAAAGATGGATAGAAAATCCCAACTTATTAACGATATACAAACACTCCTCAACAATTACGATAATAAAAACTCTACAACGATCAATCAGGCCATGCTCAATTTTATGGACGAAGGAACACTTCTAAGCATCATAGATACTCTGCTCACTCAAAAAGAGTCCTCCAAAGAAACTGATCTTCAATGGTTAGAAACTTTTAAGAAATATAAAGGCTCATAAACAATATTTGTTTATGTTCAGTTTACTAAATCTATTGTATAATTCTATAAATAAAAAAAAATAGGAACTAATTATGAGCAATATAGACCTTATACAACTTACAAAACTCACTAAAAAATTAACTGCTATGGTAGTTGAAGATGAAAAAGTAACAAACGAACTTTTAAGTTCTACTTTTAAAAACTTTTTCTCTGATGTCACATCATGTTTTGATGGAGATGAAGCGTTAGCTCAATATAACAAAAACAATCCTGATATCGTTTTTGTTGACATAATCATGCCTGGTATGGATGGGATTGAACTCTCTCGAAAGATCCGTGCTATCAACCCTTCTCAAATAATCATTGTTATCTCCGCAAGTAATGACATTGAAAAGATTTCTGAATCTATTGAAGTTGGTGTTAATAGCTTCATCCAAAAACCAATAGATACAAAGAAAATCATAGAACTTCTTAGTGGAATTACTTCTATGATCTCTAAAAAGCGTAAAATTGAAACAAAAACATTTTCTATCTCTTTACCTTTAGATCTTTATGATTTGGTAAATGAAAATGCTAAAGAGGAAAGTATCTCTAAAAATGCTGTTATCATTAGAGCACTTCGTAGTTTTTACGAGTCAAGAGCATAAATAATTGGGTCAAATTTATGATGCTTTAAGTAAAGCATCACTATAATTTCGGCTCAACAAATAAATGGCCCCGTCGTCTAGCGGTTAGGATCCATGGTTTTCATCCATGTCACAGGAGTTCAATTCTCCTCGGGGTCACCA
>WFMY01000083.1 GCA_015488855.1 Helicobacteraceae bacterium | reverse complement strand
CCAAGTTCTTCTTGTGGACAACCAAGTGCTAAACCTAGCATTTGTTGCATGTGAAGAACAGGAAGTTCAACTTCGCGTCCTATCGCTTCACTAGCGTGCTTTGTTTGTGTGTCAAGTTTTAAGTGACACAATGGACATGGTGTGACCATCCAGTCAGCATTTCCATCTATTGCTCCAGCTATTGCATTCCCTGTGAGAATAGAAGCAGTTTTTGGTGCTTGGAGTTCTACATGAAAACCACAACATTTGTTTTTCTCATCATAGTCAACATTCACACCACCACAAGCGATGATGAGATCATCAAGAGAAGTAGGGTTGTAAGCATTTTCTGGGTTCTTATGAGATTCATTTTGAAGTTCTGATGGACGAATATTGTGACAACCATAAAATGGTGCAATATTGAACTTAGATAATGGAACTTTGACCATAGAAGCTATTTTATCAAGACCGATATCATCAATGATAGCATAAAGAAAGTGGATAACATTTGATGTACCTTTGTACTCTAAACCAACCTCTTTAAGCTTAATATTTACTTTATCTTTTAACTCTTGATTATTATCAAGACGGTGCTTAGTCATAGCTGTATTAAGCTGACAAGTATTACAGATAGTAACCATGGTTAGCCCATGTTTTTCTGCATAAGCAATATTTCTTGCATTGAGAACTAGGGATAAAAAGTCATCATAATCTTGAAGATGTGAAGCACCGCAGCAAGATGCCTCAGTAAGCTCAACTAGTTCGATATTTAGTTTTTTTGCCACTGCATAAGTTGACATTAGTTGTTCTGGTGTACTTTGTTTTGCTGTACAACCAGTAAAAAGTGCGTATTTTAATTTTTCCATTGAGTTACTCCTAGAACTTTACTGTTGAAGATGATTTGACTAACTTTTGAATCTCATCTAAGTTATCAGCTTTTGGTATAGCCCATGGGAGAACTATTTTACCTTTTGTGAACATTTTAAGCGCAACTGGAATGTGCTTGACTATAGCTGGACCTTCAGAATATAGTACAAGTCCACCCTCATCAAGTACACCATGTTTAGCGATAGAGTGTTTGAAGCCTACCGCATGACGAGTTGCTACATTACTTGTGGCAACTCCCTCTTTGAAGAGCATCTGATGTAGTTTTGTGATTTTATCTATTGGGTTTACATCTTTTGGACATACCTCTGCACACTCATAACATTTGACACAATCCCAAACACCCTGATTTTCGGAGTGGAGCTCTATGAGTCTCTCGTGATGCGATTGGTCACGAACATCTGCTTCAAATCTATATGCTTTGGCAAAGGCTGCAGGTCCCATGAAATTTTCATTTATCTCGACAACAGGGCAGGCATAGTGACAAGCTCCACATTGGATGCAAATATCTGCATCTAGGAGTTCTTCTGCCTCTTTAGGTGTTACGATATGCTCATCTTTCGGATTTTCACATACATCAGAGATAAGAAATGGATGAATATTGTCATGTTTCTCCCAGAAATCCCCTTTGTCTATAATCATATCCTTCACAGCACGCTTGATGCTTAAAGGTTCTATGGTTAAATCTGTCCCAAAAGTCTCTATCATCGTTGTCATACTCTCTTTACATGCTAAAGTTGAGCGACCATTTACTTTGATAGCACATGCTCCACAAATACCATGACGACAAGAACGACGGTAAGAGAAACTTCCATCGTGATCCCATTTGATTCTATTTAATATATCTAGTACAACTTCTTCTGATGTAACATCCATATTGTAGTCTTCATAGTATGGAAGATAATCATCATCTGCATTAAAACGGAATACTTTGAAGTTAACTTTTTGTGTTGTAATTGAACTGTTATCCATTAGTTCTCCTTAGTATGTTCTTGTTTGAAGTTTATGTTTGCCTAAAACGACATCCATGTACTCAAGTGAGATTTCACCATCTTTATTCATATAACCCATTGTGTGTTTTAAAAATTCTTCATCATTACGAGTATCGAAATCTTCTCTAAAGTGAGCACCACGACTTTCATTTCTTGCAATAGCACTCTCAACGATAAATGCTGAATAATCAAGCATATGACCAAATTCTATAGCCTCTTGAAGTTCAGTATTGAAGACTTTAGACTTATCTTTAATGCGTATGTTTTTATATCTTTTTCTTAACTCTTTGACTTTAGCGATAACAATCTCTAAAGTTTCTTTTGTTCTAAAAGCACCAGCATTCTCTGTCATAGTATCTTGAAGTTCTTCTCTTAAATTTGGCACTGTCTCAGTTCCATTGTTTGAGAGGATATTGTTTATCTCATCCATTGCTGTTTGAGCATCCTCCTGTGTAGCTACACGAAGTTCAATAGCATCAACTTCATCAACCATAGTTTTTCCTACATAGCGACCAAAAAGAAGTGCTTCAAGAACTGAGTTCGCTCCAAGACGATTTGCCCCATGAACAGATACACAGGAACACTCACCAGCTGCATAGAAACCCTCTATCAATGTATCATTATCTTTACGAACATTTCCAGCAATATTTACTGGAATACCACCCATAGAGTAGTGTGCTGTTGCAGAAATTAAGATAGGTTCTTTAATCATATCAAGACCTAAAAAAGTGATGGCTAGGTCACGAAGTTCAGGCAATCTCTCCATAATAAGATCTTTTCCCAAGTGTGTAACATCAATAAAAACAGCATCTTTTCTTGGACCAACACCACGACCTTCACGAATCTCATTGAGGATAGCACGAGATACTACATCTCGGCTTGCGAGTTCCATAGCATTTGGTGCATATTTTTCCATAAATCTTTCACCATCTGAGTTGAAAAGGCGTCCACCTTCTCCACGAGCAGCTTCGGAGATAAGAACACCATTTCCAGATAAACCAGATGGGTGAAACTGGACAAATTCCATATCTTCAAGGGGAAGACCATGTCGAGCGACAATAGAGAGACCATCGCCAGTATTTGCATGTGCATTTGAGTTTATTTTATAGCTTCTAGCATAACCACCTGTTGCAAACATTACTGATTTTGCATTGAAGATAACCATCTCCATGTCACGAATATTAAAAGCGATAACACCTGAAACTTTACCATCCTTATAGATGATGTCAGCTGCATACCACTCATCCCAAAACTTTACGCCAGCACGGTGCGCTTGCTCATAAATAGTTTGAAGTAGTGTAAGTCCTGTTCTGTCTTTTGCGTAACATGCACGAGGTGAACTTTGTCCACCAAATGGTCGTTGTGCAATCTTTCCGTCTGGAGTACGACTAAACGCTGCCCCCATTCTTTCAGCCCAGCGAATAGTCTCTGGAGCATTTTTGCACATAAATTCAACAGCATCTTGATCTGCTAAATAATCTGAACCTTTTACAGTGTCAAATTCATGAAGTTCAATAGAGTCTTCATCACTAAATGCTGCATTTACACCACCTTGAGCGGCACCTGAGTGACTTCTTAGGGGATGTAATTTTGTAATGACAGCAACTTTTTTTCCTGCGTTTTGCAGTTCTCTTGCTGCAGCACAGCCTGCTAGACCAGCACCTACGACAATGGCGTCGTAAGTATAAATGGGAATACTCATTAGCTTTCCTTAAATGTAAATATAGAAGTATAATGTGCGATTCTAGCGTTTTTTGTCTTGTGATTGGTTGAAATAGTGGAATGTTTGATTGAACTTGAACAATGTTACAATTTAGGACATCTATGAGGCAAGATGATATGTTAAATTTTTACACCCGTGATATCTTTTTTCTGAGAAATTTTATTTCCACCGTTTTGTTTTGCAAAGTCTAAGATCGACCTAGCCTCTAAAAGAGCATTGCTCAGGCTTACATTATTTGGTTTAATGTAAAAGCCACCGCTGATAGTGATACTAACTGGAACTTTTTTTGCAGTGACTAGCTTTAGCTCTTCTACGCTTTGACGCATTTGATCTATCTCTTTGAATGCCCTTTCTTTAGAGCTTCTAGAGAGTATGACTGTAAACTCATTGTAGTCAGTTCTCCCAATAACATCAGCAGGTTGCTCATACATAGATATGGTAGTCGCAATTTTTTTGAGTGCCATCTGAGTAAAATCTTGGGCAAAGATGCGTTTTGTTTTTGAAAATGTATCCACCTCAAGAATAGCTAATGCAGTAAAATTGCTCTCTTTAAGAGATTTTTTATCTGCGTAAGAGTTTATTAGACCTTTGTTGTTGTTGATACTAGTTATTGGGTCGATGCAAGAGGCATCAAGACCTTTTGAAGGTTTTCTTTTCATTCTTAGATAGATTGCATCTGCTTCAGTCGTATAGAGCTGGTGGTTTTGTGTATCAGCACCTGGAATTTGAAGAAACTGTATATCTTTATAGATATTTGATAGTTTCTTATAAAAAACTATACTTGTGATAAAAATAAAAATAAAGATAGCTAAGGCTAGTTGATACATAAAATCCTGTTTTGCCTTATTGTAATTAATATTTTGAAAAATAATATTTGAAATATGATTGTTGATGGAGACATAAGAGTTTTGAAGTTTCTTATATGCAACTTTTTCATCTTTCTCATTTGCCTTGAAGTAATGTAACGCTTCTATGTTATAAGTGTTGATAAGTTGTGTTAGTTGATCGAGTTGTGATAAATACTCTTTTGAAGTATGAAGAACATATCGTCCTAGTAAGTCATATTTATAAAGTTGATGAAGTTTTTGTATTTGGTAGTTTAGTTCAGTGCTTTTACCGTTGTATTGAATAAGTGCTATCTCTTTATCTTCTTTATCAATTTGGTGAAGCTCTTTAATGATATCTTTTTCTCCGTTAAGTATATCAACTTTTTTAAATGAATTATTTTGATCGATAGTAAAAAGTACCGCTATCATGGAGACAATTGTCAGTAAAGATAAAAAAAATATAATATTGTTAAATATACCTTTTATTGATGATTTCATCTGTTTTCCCTAATTAATGTTATAATCGTGTGATTATATCATGAAATTATCGACTATAATGAATTTTTATTTAAAAGAATTGAATTTGAATGCAGAAAATTATTTTATATCCCAGTTTAAAAGCTCTAAAATAGGCGATGATGGCGCTGTTGTGGGCGATTTTGTTTATTCAAAAGATGCATTTTTTGAAAATGTACATTTTAAAAAAAATTGGATGAGTCACTATCAGATAGCTACAAAAGCGATGTTAGTTAATATCTCTGATGCACTTGCGATGAATGCAACTCCTCTTTATGCACTTTTAAGTGTTGCAATGCCAAGCTCTATAACAAAAAAAGAGATGCAAGAGTTAGTGAGTGGATTTGAAGATGTCGCTCATAAATATAATATAGAGATTATTGGTGGGGATACACTCTCAAATACAAAGCTAGATATAACAATAACAATTATATCTAAAACTAACAAACCATTATTGCGATCGACTATGAGACAAAAAGATCTTATCGCATATACTGGAGAATTGGGCAAAAGTGCAAAAGATCTAAGGTACTTACTGAGAGGTCAAAAGCTTCACAATAAGTCAAAATTTGTCAATATAAATCTTAGAGATAAGTTTATTCAAAGAACTAATAGGTATATTAGTGCTGGTATGGATATCTCAGATGGACTCTTTAGCGACTTAGAAAAACTCTCTAATGCGAACAAGGGTATGGGCTTCTTTTTTTATCAGCAGATACAAAAGCAGATAGCCTGTAGCGGTGAAGAGTACGAGATGTTAGTAAGTTTTGATAGACGCAAGAGAAAAACAATGTTGAGATTTGCCTCGTTAACAAGAACAAAGTTGACTGTAGTGGCTAAAGTGCAACGAAAAAAATACACAAATAGATGTAAATCACATCACTTTTAGGAAAATAATTATGGATAGATTTTATTCACTAAGTCACTCAAGTATTGACTTTCATTTTAAGCAAAGTGCTAGAGACTTTGTAGTTGAGGAAAACCCTTTGTATGAGTTTAGTGGAGAGGGGGAGCATCTTGTTCTTTTTGTAAGAAAAAAGAATCTTTCAACTCTTGAACTCGTGAGTGCAATAGCAAAATACTTAGGTATCAAGAATAAAGAGATAGGTTATGCAGGGCTCAAAGATAAACATGCGATGACAAAACAGTATATCTCCTTACATAAAAAATATGAAGAATCTTTAGAAAACTTTAACCATGAAAACATAAAAATACTCTCAAAAACTTATCACAATAATAAAATCCGTATAGGGCATCTAAAGTCAAATCGCTTTTATATAAAGGTAAAGAAAGTCAATCCCACCTCTGCAGCAAAGATAGATGAGGCTTTAAAAAATATCTCTAACGATGGAATGCCAAACTTTTTTGGTTATCAAAGGTTTGGTCGTGATGGTGACAATCATATAGATGGTGAGAAAATTGCTAAGGGTGAGAAAAAAGAGAGGAACCCTAAGATCAAAAAATTACTTATCAGTGCTTATCAGAGTCATCTCTTTAATTTATGGTTAAGTAGAAGATTGGAGATAAATACCTTGGTAAATAACTTTAAAAGTGAAGAATTGGTACAAGTTTTAAATATGCCTAAGATAGAATTAGATAAACTCAAAGATCAAAAGCATCCATTTAAACTTCTTAGTGGTGATATTATGGAACATTACCCCCATGGAAGACTTTTTGACTTTGATGGAAGTGAAGATGATTTGACTAGGTTTAATCAAAGAGATATCTCTGCAACAGGTCTTTTATGTGGGAAAAAAGCAAGGTTATCTTCTGATTTGGCTCGTCAAGTTGAAAAAGATTTTGATGATGAGATTAATGCAGATGGAACTAGAAGGTATGCCTGGGTATATCCAACCGATGTGGAGGGTAGGTTTAATCCTATTGAGGCGCAGTATGAATTCAATTTTACTTTACCAAAAGGCTCGTACGCAACAGTTCTTTTAGAAGAGATTGCAAAAAAGAAGATTAATTAAGGAAAATAAAAAGAATGAAGAGACATATAACATCGGCGATATCACAAACATTTGGAAAATTTGCAAATAAAAAATTTTCTAAAACTATTCAAACATTGATAAATAAGATATATATAAATTTGATGAAATTGGATATGAGCGAATTTAAAGAGGCATCCTCTTATGACTCTTTAAATGCACTTTTTACACGAAAACTCAATCAGCCAAGAGCTTTTTCACCTAATGAGAAAGATTTTATCTCCCCATGTGACGCTTGGATATCTGAGTGTGGGGATTTACACCAAGAGTATGCCCTGCAGATAAAAGGGATGGAGTACAGATGTGATGATTTTCTTGGTAAGGAATTTTCTCAAGAAGAAAAAAGTCTTATTCATGATGGTAAATTTATCAACTTTTACCTTTCACCAAAAGATTATCATCGTTATCATATCCCTTTGGATATAAAGATATTAAAAGTGGTTCATATTCCTGGTAAATTTTATCCAGTTAATCTACCATCATTGAAAAAAAGAATTAATCTTTTTATTGAAAACGAAAGAGTCGTTCTCCAGTGTCAAACTCAAGCTGGTAAAATATTTTACATGGTTTTAGTGAGTGCCCTTAATGTTGGTGTAATGCAGGTTAGTTTTGAGAGTCGTATAAAAACAAATGCTGATGCACTTCACTCGAGTGTTTATGAGTATGAAAACTTACATCTTAAAAAAGGTGAGGACTTCGGTTGCTTTGAGATGGGTTCAACTATCATTGTTTTATGTGAAAAAGATATGCTAGATATCAGATTAAAGATGGGTGATAATGTTAAATTTGCTCAAACAGTTGCTCGGTTAAAGTAAGGCGTATGTATAGCACTCAAGAACAAAAGGAGATATATATAGAAAAATTATTTTCTGATGTCTCTTTGTTTGAGTTAGATATTTTGCATGTATCTTCAAATACTGACAGAGTAGAAGTGATGGAGATAATAGCACACACTTTGGTTCATGATACGCTCAAGCATGAGCTAAATTTTTTACATCTGCATAGTATTGAGAAGATAAATTTTTCAAATATTAAAAGTTCTATATTTAAACAGATCATAAGTGAATGGCTAACATTTTGCGATGATTTTTTGATGTACCCAAAAGAGGATGCTATAAAGGTTATCAAAGAGGGCACTAGGATAAAATTTATTTATAATATTGTCAATGATTATTTTATTAAATATCAAAGATTTGTTTATAGTGAGGTAATAGATACATTTTTTAGTCTATTGTTAAAGCTTCCAATGACAAAAAATAAACAGATACTTATAGAGGGGGTGCTTCAAAGCAATCTCAACTACTCTGAAAACTCTCAAAAGATTAGTAAATTTAGTCAAGTATTTAACCGAATTAAAATAGCAGAAGATAAAAAAAAGAAAGAATTAACATTACTCAATGAAAAGCTTAAAGAATTGTCAAAGAAAATAAATATAGATGAAGATACCCAGTTTGAAGATGATAATGAAACTCTTTTAGATGTGGAAGATCTTGAGTACGACATCCAAGAACTTAAAGACACTAGTTTGTATGAGTTTGATGAAATGATAGCTACTTTAAGAGAAAATCTTATCTCTGGTATGACTAAAACAAATCACACCAAAGTTTTTCTTTAAACATTAAATCTAAAATGCATAATATCACCATCATTGACGATATACTCTTTCCCTTCTAGTCGCATTTTACCCGCTTCTTTTGCTTTTGCTTCACCACCAAACTCTACAAAGTCCTCATAGGCGATAACTTCAGCACGGATAAACCCTTTTTCAAAGTCATTATGGATAACTGCTGCTGCTTTTGGTGCTGCGGTGTTTTTATGAATAGTCCAAGCGCGAACCTCTTTGACTCCTGCTGTAAAGTAGCTCATGAGTCCAAGTTTGTCAAAGCCTTTATGGATGATTTGGTCAAGGCCACTCTCTTCTATACCAAGTTCAGCTAAAAAATCCTCTGCTTCTTCATCCTCAAGCCCAATAAGCTCTTCTTCAACTTTCGCACAGAGTGTTATCATCTCACAGTTGTTATCTTTGGCATGCTGTGCTAGTGCATGGATATATTCATTTTCATCTTCTGCACCGCCCTCATCCTCAAAACTCTCTTCATCAATGTTAGCACCATACATAATCTCTTTGTTTGTTAAAAATCTTATCTCATGATTGAGTTGTTTATACTCATCAGAGTCTGTATGTTCAAAGTTTCTAGCCATGTTTCCATCTGCAAGAAATTCTAAGAGTTGTTCAGCCATTTCAAGAGTAGCTTTTGCTCCCTTGTCTGCTTTGGCTTGTTTTTTAAGTCTGTCCATTCTATTTTGAAGCACTTCAATGTCTGCAAGTATCAATTCAGTTTCTATAATCTCTACATCACGAAGTGGGTCAATACTCCCCTCGGTATGAACAATATTGTCATCATCAAAACATCGCACTATGTGCAAAATAACTTCTGTTTCACGAATATTGGATAAAAATTTATTTCCAAGCCCCTCACCTTTGGAAGCACCTTTAACAAGACCTGCAATATCGACAAAATCTAAAGTAGAATATTGGATTTTTTCAGGATTTACGATTTTAGCAAGTTCTGTCAGTCTTTTATCTGGAACGGGAACGATCGCTTTGTTTGGTTCTATTGTGCAAAACGGGTAGTTAGCCGCCTCTGCATTCTGCGCTTTTGTGAGTGCGTTAAAAGTTGTTGATTTACCTACATTTGGAAGTCCTACTAGAGCGATTGCTAATCCCATGATTTACCTTTGTGTTTAATATTATTTTGTATATTAGCCAAATTTTATTTGTTCATTTTAAATTTGATTTTTTGAAGAATAAAAAAGGTGGTACCTGAGAGGGGATTTGAACCCCTAATCCCGCAAAGGAAGAAGATTTTGAATCTCCCGTGTATACCATTCCACCACTCAGGCATATATATAAATGTTTAGTGAAATTATACATAAAGAATATTTATTAATGCTTAATACGGGGTAATAAAAGTCTTTTGTTGTGATAAAAGGCAAAAAAGTTAAAGCCAATAAAGCCCTTTAGACTTTTAGTCTTATCCAAGCAGTAAGTGAAGTATGGTTTGCACTGGCATAAACAGTAGATAATCTTTTAGTGGTGTCATCAAGACTAATAAAACTATAAATATACCATATCGTTCATTTTTATAGATAAATTCTGCAACCGAATTTACCTTATGTTTCAAGGCTAGATGCATGATAAAATGTGCTCCATCAAATTGAGGTATTGGAAGCAGATTGAAAACTCCAAGAACAATATTTATGATGAGTAATTGATACATAAATACATATGAAAAAAGATACAAAAAGGTATCTGCAGTTGTTGGTGCACTCATTGCCATAAGAGCTACTGAAGCTAAAGCGCCCAGTGTAAAGTTATATACTATCCCAGCTAAGTCAACTTGCATAGCTGCGTTGTATCCACCATTTCTGATAACTGTAGCAGTATTGATAGGGACTGGTTTTGCCCAACCAAATAACAATCCACTCTCCGCTCCTAGAAGGATAGGTATGAAGTACATAGAAAGTGGAACTAAGATAGTTCCAACCAAATCAACATGCACAAGAGGATTTATGCTAAGTCGTCCTGCATTTTTTGCAGTAAGATCTCCGTACCTATATGCAACCCATCCGTGCATTATCTCATGCCCAATGATAGCAATAGCCAAGGCCAGTACAGCCGAAACTATTTTTATAAAATCAATAGATTCCATGGTTACCCTTATCGTGGTGTACTCTCTCAGCAATCGCTTTGTTGAGATACTCTGGTTTTTCTAAATCTGTTGGCGTTTTACCCATTCTGTCCCATCGTATTTCCCAGTTTTCATCTATTGAAAAATACACAAACCAAGGTGTCCCCTCTATGTTATCATAAGGTACCGTACCCCAAAATCGACTATCGTTGGAGTGGTCACGATTGTCGCCCATCATAAAATATTCACCTTTTGGTACTTGTATTGGTGCAAGATTGAAGAGTGGCTGCATAGCTGGATAACCAAGATTTACTATGTTTTTATCATGATGGATACCAGGATGTTTTTTCATATAAGGATTTTTTACCCAAGATTTTCCTGCAAAAATCTTCAATTCACTATCTGGATAATTTTTTTTGATCCACGCATCACCCTCATGAAAATGTATGTAAAGATTTTTATCAAGTAAAAAAAGTTCATCACCTGGAAGTGCTACACATCTTTTTACAAAATGTTGCTTAATATTGTGGGGATACCTAAAGATAACTATATCACCTCTTTTAGGAGTATCACCATCTACAAGACGAAGTGAATCACTCCAAGGCATGATAGAGACTTCTAAAAATGGAATATGTGGCATAGAGATACCATAAGCGAATTTTTTTGCAAAAAGATGATCGCCTATAAGTAGGGAATCTTTCATGCTTCCTGAAGGTATTCTAAAAGCTTGAGCAATAAAAAATATGATAAAAAGAACAATAACAATTGTTCCTGTCCAAGAATTTGAAAATTTATAAGCTTTGTGCAGTGTTTCTTTCACTATTTTTTCTCCTGGGCATTTATTTTAGCTGCTTTTAAAGTATTTTTTAAAAGCATTGCGATTGTCATAGGTCCAACTCCACCAGGGCTGGGTGTAATAAAGGAGGATTTTTTGCTGACGCTGTCAAAATCAACATCTCCAACAAGTTTTCCCTCTTTGTTTCTACTTACTCCGATATCTATGATGACAATATCATCTTTAACCATATCTTCTGTAATAAGATTGATAACACCAACACCAACAAGCACTATATCAGCCTGAAGTGTGTGCTTCTTAAGGTGATCAGTCTCTATGTGGCAGATCTCTACAGTTGCCCCAGCATTAAGTAATAACGATGCCATTGGCTTACCCACAATATTTGAAGCACCAACTACACAGCAGTTTTTTCCTTTTACATCTATGTCATACTCATTAAGAAGCTCCATAACTCCTAAGGGTGTACAAGGAACAAAACCATCGAGTCCAGTAGTGAGGCGACCAACATTAAATGGGTGAAAACCATCTACATCTTTTGCTGGATCAACTAACTCTAAAAGTTTTGTTGTGTCAATGTGACTTGGAAGTGGAAGTTGTATCAAGATGCCATCAACATTTGTATCGTTATTGAGCATCATTATGGTTTTTTCAATAGCCTCTTGAGATATACTTTCTGGCATATCATGAGTGATAGAATAAAAACCAACTCTATCACAAGCTTTTTTCTTCATGTTAACATATGTAGCACTAGCAGGGTCTTGTCCAACAAGAACTACAGCGAGACCTGGTGTGCATCCACAACTCTCTTTTAACTTTTCTACTTCATCTTTTACTTGTATTTCTATTTTTTTTGAAAGTGCTTTTCCATCAAGAAGTTGCATTTTAACCCCATAAATTAAATATTTTTTGATATTATATCGCTTTAATATTAATAGGAAATTTTATGAAATTGATTCTAGTTTTTTTATTATCATTTATTCTTTATGCTAAGAGTTCTTTTATTACACCTATGGAGTACGCTTCATCTCTGTATAAAAATCCAAGAGGTATAGGATGCGATAATTGTCATGGTCAAAAAGGGGAGGGGAGGCTTGTTGCAACTTACATACATAAAAAAAAGAAAAAAGAGTTTAGAGGATCTGCAATAAACAATATAGTGTTTGATGAATTTAAAGATGCACTAGAGCATTCAAAAAGAGGTATGCCACGCTATTATCTTACTATAGAAGAGATTAAAGCATTGTTCTTTTACTTACAGGAGATAAAATTAGAAAATGATAAATGATTTTTCCTCATGCTTGATGCTCTCTTGCCACAATGAAAAACATCTACAAAAAATCCCAAGTTTAGATGCACAGTGCATCATGTTAAACCTTGAAGATGGCGTTTGTAAAGAAGAGAAGCCAAAAGCTTTAGAGTTATGTTGCAGATATTTGGACAAATATAAGGAACTTGATATTATGTTCGTTGTACGGGTAAATGCACTGAACGAAGGTGGTTTGGATGAGATACTCAAGCTTAATCCCTACCTTCCAGATGCGATTAGAGTTCCAAAAATAAAAACAAAAGAAGATGTTCAAACCGCATTAGATGCACTAAGCCCCCAAATAAAACTTCATCTCTCAATAGAGACAGCACAAGCATGGAATAGTTTAGCAACATTAAGAGTTCAAAAGAGAGTAACAACTTTTTATTTGGGGGTATTAGACCTTTTTGCAGAATTAAGTTTACCCCAATCAATAATAAATCCAACAAACCCAACAATGCAATACATATTGAGCCATTTTTTGCTAACCTCTTTGAGTATGGGCATAAAACCTGTCTCTTTTGTTTTTCAAGAGCATAAAAATTTGGGGATGTTTCAACAATGGCTTGAACTAGAAAAAGAGATGGGTTACAAAGCTAAAGGGTGTATATCTCCAACGCAAGTTAGTTTAGTTAATGCTGCATTTAAAAGCGATAATGCTGAACTTGAAAAAGCAAAAAGAATAATAAAGTTATTTGAAAAGCAAAGAAGTCTAGGTGTTACAGGGTTTAGTGATGCTGAGTTTGGTTTTATAGATGAGCCCATCTATAAAGGAGCATTAGCACTTCTCAATAGATAGAGATTTTTATCTTCCCACTGCATTATCAAGAACAGCAATGGTCTTG
>WFMY01000082.1 GCA_015488855.1 Helicobacteraceae bacterium | reverse complement strand
CCAATTATCAGCGATAAGGAGATAGCTCTTATGCAGGATGATAAAACTATGATACAAAAGATAAACTACATCCATCAAAATCCTCTAAAAAGAGGTTATATTGATGAAGCATGGCATTGGAGATATAGCAGTGCTAGGGATTATGAAGATATGGGTGGTCTTGTAAAGATTGAAAGATTTTGGTGATTTTAACATCTGTATGCATTCCACCTCGGGAGTACCGCAAGGGTATCATAAGGTGGAACGAGGGAAGTTCCTCGTTCCACCTCTCCTGAGGTGGAATGCATACATTAAGCTAAAATTCACTAAAATACTCAAATTGAAAGATGTTAATTAAATTAATACAAGATAAAACGGAAAGATTTTGCTAAACGCTGTATTTAATATGCATTCCACCTCGGGAGAGGTGGAACGAGAGAAAGGAACAAAAAAATGGCAAATTGTAAGAAATGTAATTATTCTTATCCTCCAAAAGAGTTAACCGATGGATATTGTATAGACTGTGAACCATCAGAAATAAAACAAAAAAGGAAAGAGGAAGAGCAAAAAAAACAAATTATTAATCAGAAACAAAGAGAGGATAAAATATTACAAGATAAATTACTATTGGAAAAGTACAATTCAATAATATTAACTACCGAAATGTCTATAAAAGAAGATATTGAACGCATAGAACTTATTTCTTCAGAATGTATATATGGACTAAACATTGTAAAAGACTTTTTTACTGGTATTAGAGATATAGTAGGAGGTAATATAAAATCATTAGAAAAATCATTAAAAGATGCAAAAGGTAAAGTTATGGATGACTTCAGAAGACAA
Organism: Helicobacteraceae bacterium; assembly: GCA_015488855.1. Lineage (GTDB taxonomy): Bacteria > Campylobacterota > Campylobacteria > Campylobacterales > Sulfurimonadaceae > Sulfurimonas. Next base: position 4,328 of record WFMY01000082.1, on the reverse strand, counting down.
GCATTTGAACTTCATGGAGATGCTGTTATAGCAATAAAAATTGAACATACATATAACAATACTGGTGGTGGTAGCATAATGTCAATATTTGCGACGGGAACAGTTATAAAATTTTCCCCTCCTTCCACCTCTCCCGAGGTGGAATGCATAAATTAAGCTAAAACTCACTAAAATACCCAAATGGGAAGAAGCAGATATAAAATATACGAACCAACATCCCCACACTTTGTAACTTGCACTATATTGCATTGGTTGCCAATTTTTACAAGGGTTCAAAGTACACAAATAATATTTGATACCATTAAATTTCTCCAAAACAAAGATAACCTGAAAATATATGCATATGTGATACTAGAAAATCATCTGCATATGGTACTCTCAAGTGATGATTTACATAAAACTATGCAATCATTTAAGCAATATACAGCAAAACAGATATTAGAATTATTGAAACAAGAAAATGCAAAAACAATATTGGATCAGCTTATGTTTTATAAAAAAGCGAACCATAAGGATAAGACATATCAAGTGTGGGAAGAGGGCTATCAACCGAAACTTATTCAGGATGATACAACTATGATACAAAAGATAAACTATATCCATCAAAATCCTCTAAAAAGAGGTTATGTTGATGAGGCTTGGCATTGGAGATATAGTAGTGCTAGGGATTATGAGGGTATGAGTGGTCTTGTGGAAATTGAAAGATTTTGGTAATTTTATCTTCTGTATGCATTCCACCTCGGGAGAGGTGGAACGAGGAAAAGGAAAAGTTATAAAGAAAAAAAAGATTAAAATCTATTACCATTCTACACATTAGGTGGATTAGAGTAGTTTTTGATGTTGCAAATAGTGACATTTGTTATGACTTTTTTTGATGAATTGCTTTGTTTAATACAGTTTTTGCTATAGTGCATTAACTATTTTTTCTAAAATTATATTTGTATCGTAAAGCAAATATTAGAAAACAAAGAAGATTATTTTAAGGATAGCTTAGATGGAGCATATTAATACTGCAAATCCGTACTTCGGTGTATTTGTACTATTCGTTGTAACTTTTGGTGCTTTTATCGGTACTACTGTGATTGCAAGACTTGCGTCGCGTGCACTTGCAGCAAAAGATAGCGAAAAAATTAAACTCTCAGTATATGAGTGTGGACCAGAGATAACAAAACAACCAAATAGAGTATCACCTCAGTTTTACCTATTTGCACTACTGTTTTTATTGTTTGATGTGGAGATTATATTTATGTTCCCTTGGGCAGTTGACTACAAAGCTTTAGGAATGTTTGGTCTTGTTGAGATGGTGATGTTTATAGCATTACTCGCAATAGGTTTCGTATATGCATGGAAAAAAGGAGCGCTTGAATGGCACAACATAAAGTAAATTATACACAAGATGGTGGACTTCCAGTCGCACTCACTTCTATAGATAAGATCGTTAATTGGGGTCGTTCAAACTCACTATGGGCTTTGACTTATGGTCTGGCTTGTTGTGGTATTGAGATGATGGCTTCTGGTGCTTCTCGTTATGACTTCGATAGATTTGGAACGATCTTTAGAGCATCTCCTCGTCAAGCTGATGTGATGATAGTTGCAGGAACACTCACGAAAAAACATGCTGAGTTCATTAAGCGTTTGTATGACCAGATGACTGAACCTAGATGGGTAATCTCTATGGGTTCATGTGCAAATACTGGTGGTATGTTTAATACTTACGCAACAGTGCAAGGCGTTGACAGAATCATCCCTGTTGACTTGTATCTTCCTGGTTGTGCACCTCGTCCTGAGACACTTCAGTATGGTGTTATGCTTCTTCAAAAGAAGATTCGAGCAAATAAAGCTGGCAATGCACAAAAAGCTAAAAGGTTAATGTAATGAGAGCGTATAAACCTAAAGATAATGTACAAAGAAAGCCTTACTACACAGATAGGTATTGGAAAGCTCCTCAAGTTGCAAAGTTTGAAGTTGAAAGTGATGAAGTATTTGCAACAGATTTAGCTGCTATAAAAGCAAAGTTTGAAGTAAGTGATGCTTTCATTCAAGTGCAACAGATGACTGTATGGATTCACCCATCTGATATTTACGCTGTTTTAGAGTTTATGAGAGATGAGCTTTCATATACACAACTCTCAGAGATGAGTGCTATAGATTTTCTTGCACAAAGAGATGAATTTGAGATCTTTTATCAGATGCTTTCTATGACAAAACGCAAGCGTATTCGTATCAAATACAGCATCAAAAATGGTGCAGCGGTTGACTCTGTATCAAAACTATTTCGTTGTGCAGACTGGTCTGAGCGTGAGATGTTTGATATGTTTGGTATCCAAGCAAATGGTCATGAGTTCATGAAGCGTATCCTTTTGCCTTATGACTGGCAAGGTCATCCACTTCTCAAAACTTACCCATTACAAGGTGATGAGTTTGCAGCTTGGTATGAAGTAGATAAGATCTATGGAAAAGAAGCAAGAGAAGAGATTGGTCCAGAGATTCGTGATACTTCAACGATTGACAGATACGATTCTGAGCGTTTTTCTCGTCTTGGTCATGAAGTACCAAAGGGAACGAAGATTACTGGTGATGAGCCAGCGCACAAAGAAAGCTATCAAGAAGATGGTGGTGTATTCTTGATTACAAAATTAGACAGAGATAACTCAAAAGTTATCGATGATCCACAAAGATAGGGTGGTAAAATATGGCACAAATTAAAAATAGATTATCTCCATTTTTTGAAAATATTACATTTGATAGAGAAGACAATGAGCTTATCCTAAACTTTGGACCGCAGCATCCATCTGCACATGGTCAGTTACGCTTAATGCTCCATCTTCAACAAGAACAAATCGTAAAAGCACATCCAGATATTGGATATCTTCATCGTGGTATGGAAAAGATGGCTGAAAACATGATATATAATGAGTTCATGCCAACTACAGACCGTATGGATTATATTGCTTCGTCTGCCAATAACTATGGTTTTGCACTCGCAGTTGAGAAACTTATAGGACTTGAAGTTCCTCGTCGTGCAAAAGTTATCCGTATGATGCTTCTTGAGATCAACCGTTTGATGTCTCATCTTTTTTGGTTAGCGACAACAGCCTTAGACATAGGAGCGATGACAGTTTTCTTATTTGCATTCCGTGAGCGTGAATATTTGATGGATGTTATTGAGGGTTATTGTGGTGCAAGACTGACACATGCCGCTATCCGTATCGGTGGAGTTCCATTAGATATTCAAGATAGTTTCATAGCACAGCTTAAAACTTTTCTTGATAAGCTTCCAGCAAATATCAAAGATTATGAAGATTTACTAGATACAAACCGCATCTGGCTTATGAGAATGGAAGAAGTTGGGACAATCTCTAAAGAGATGGCACTCTCTTGGGGTTGTACTGGTCCAATGCTTAGAGCATCTGGAGTAGCGTGGGATCTTCGTAAAGAAGAGCCGTATGAGCTATATGATGAAGTTGAGTTTAATGTACCATGGTCTGACAAGGGTGACAACTTTGCTCGTTACCGTATGTATATGGAAGAGATGAGAGAGTCTGCAAAGATTCTTTACCAAACCATAGATATGTATGCTGCCTGTGTAAAAAATGGCGAAACAGAGCTTATGGCACATGCACCTCAGTATATATCAGCACCAAAGCTTGATATCATGACACAAAACTACTCACTTATGCAACACTTCGTGCTTGTAACACAAGGTATGAGACCACCAGTGGGGGAGGTTTATGTAGCGACTGAATCACCAAAAGGTGAGCTTGGTTTCTTCATCAACTCTCAAGGTGGAGCGTATCCATACAGACTTAAACTTCGTGCGCCATCTTTTTGGCACACAGGTATTTTAACTGACCTTTTACCAGGTCACTATATCCCAGATGTTGTTTCTATCATTGGTACAACTAATATAGTTTTTGGAGAGGTTGACCGATAATGAAAAAATTTAATAATTTTTCTCTCATCGCTAGATGTAGCTTTAGTGAGGGGAATTTTGCAAAGAATTCACTTCTTTGTAAAAGGAGACCGACATTATGAAAAGATATGATTTAAGAGATTTAAAAGACAATTATGAGCCTCGTATGAAAGAACTTTTAGACGAGCATAAGGCTGGTGAAGTAGCTATATTTTTATTTGAAATTGGTGATTTTACACCTATCCAAAACTCTGCTGATTTGGTAAAAGAGTGTGGTTACGAGATGATGAATTCACTCAAATTCAACGAAGTCGATTGGACTATCGTTGTTAAAAAAGGGTAAGGGTAAGTTTTGACTACTAAAGTATATTTCTCGACTTGGCGCGACGAGCATATCAACAATATTGGTAAAGCT
>WFMY01000081.1 GCA_015488855.1 Helicobacteraceae bacterium | reverse complement strand
GGGAGGGGTATAATTTTTTTAGTTAAAATATACCAACTAGAAAAAAGACATAAAGATAGATGATTTTAAAAAAATATGATATAAAAGAAATTACTCCTCTTATTACTGCTACAGAGATTCGTGATGCTTATACGCAAGGGCATTCTCAGCGGGTTGCATATTATGCTTACCTTTTGGCGGATGCACTACAACTGGATGAAGGTGTGTGTCATGATGTGTATATCGCTGGTTTGCTTCACGATGTAGGTAAGATAGGTATTCCAGATGCTGTTTTATTAAAGCCAGGACAACTAGATAGTGAGGAGTTTGGACTTATAAAACTCCATAGTAGCATTAGCGGTAAAATAGTAGATACGATACCACATTACAATTATCTTAGTAAAATTGTCTCATCACATCATGAAAATTATGATGGGAGTGGATATCCGCTTGGATTAAAAGCAGATGAGATACCTCTTGAAGCCAGATTGCTGAGCATAGCAGATGTTTTTGATGCACTTACAACAAGAAGGGTGTATAGAGCTTCCATCCCTTTAGAAAAATCTATAGAGATTTTAACAGAGCATAATGGGAAGTTTGATTCATATTTTTTAAATGTTTTTGTGAGCATGATTAAAAAACACGGTATCGCCAAAGAAGAAGTAGAAGCTATAAAATTTGATAAACTTGAAAAGTTGCGAAATAATTTCTTTTTTACTGACCCCTTAACAAAAACTTTTAATCGTGATGGTTTGTTGTCAATTTTAAGAAAATCATCAGATTATGAGTATAAAGTTATTCTCTTTTTTATAAATATTAGACATTTCAAAGAGTATAATCATCAACATGGGTTAAAAAAAGGTGATTTCTTGTTGGTTAAAACAGCTCGACTTTTTCAAAACTCTTTTTACACTCAAAAAACAATGAATGAACCAAAACATAAAGATATATACTTTGCTCGTATTCGTGCTGATAAATTTGCACTTCTTTTTATAGGTCAAAGAGAGAGTTTTTTAACATATAAGTTACAGCAAACTGTTCAAGAGTGTCATGCACAACTTGGAATTGAGATCGAGATTAAAAATATTATTAAAAATACGAAAGTCTCACGAAAGATTGAAAATGATATAGGGTATCTTTTGTGAGAATAGTTGAAAAATTTTCCATAAAACAAAATGCTGATATTATTTATACTAGGCGTATGTTACAAAGTCACTTTGATGAAGAAAAATTTGTAGACAAGAGTTTTTTTATTTTAGCTTTTATGGAATTAGCAACTAATCTCATCAAGCATACAGGCGGAGGAGAAGTTTTTCTTTTTGAGATGCAAGAATGCTATCTCTTGGGAGTTGGAGATTATGGACAGGGGATAGAAGATGTGACCAGCTCACTCCAAAAAGGTTATAGCACTGCTCCTAATTCATTGGGGTTAGGGTTGTATCAACTTAGTACAAATGATCTTTATGAATTTGAAATATTTTCTACAACCAAAAAAGAGTTTCATGGTACAGCTATTTTACTAAAACCAAAAAAACTCCAATCAGAGATTGTTTTTCTCTCTCAACCTTACCTCAATGAGGTAAATAATGGTGATTTTTTTGCTAAAAAAGGAAAATTTTTACTCTTTGGCGATGCGTCAGGACACAACACAAAATCGCATAAAACAGCTGACTTTATAACTAAGAAATTTTTCTCTACTCCTCTTTCTTGTATTGTGATTGATGATTTTTTTGAGTCTGTGCATCAAGATTTACATTCTCATGAGATGCGAGGTGCAGTTTGTCTAGTCGGGGAAGTTATAAAAAATTATATTGCGTTATGTGGTATTGGCGACCTCTCTTTATGGCTCAAACAAGAGGAGGTTTTTTCACTAAAAACTTTCAAAAGTGGTATAATTGGAGAGGTATTCTCAAGCGTAGAAAAGTTTGAAACAACCCTCAAAAGTGGAGAGTTTTGCGTTATCACAACAGATGGAATACAACAGCAAGAAGTGGGATTTTTTAAAAATGTTTCTATGCAAAAGTACTCAGCACATTTTATAGCATTTTCTATGCTTTATTTTGCTGGATCAAAATTTGATGATAGTTCGCTAGTCGTTATTAAAAACTAAAAAAAGGAAGAGAAAATGAATGAAGTGTTCTATAAAGAGCTAAAAGAGATTGTAACAAATCAAAGTGAAGAGTTGATCGGATACTGGTTAGAGTATTTTGATGATGTTCAAAAAGATGAAGCGTATCGTTATTATGATGATTTTTTAGGTTTTTTTGAAGAGTGTTTAGAATCCAAATTAGATTTAAAAAGTGATGAAAGAGATGCTATGTTTCTCTTTTTAACAAAACTGCAAGAGACCATAGGAACAGAGAGCTTTTTTCATTTTAAAGATTCTGTTTATAGCTGTTACTTAAAATTTCCACTCTTTAGAGCTATGGATAATGCATCCATTTTTAATCTAAAAAATGCTTCTGTTGTGACTGCTTTTTTTGAGAGTTTAACATCTTCTTTAATGCTTAATGAACATCAAAAAAATACTAAGTTTAAAGAAGAATCGGGTCAAGAGTTACAGCAGAGAGAAGCTCCACTCAATGAGCTTTGGGATGATGTCTCTATGGTCAGCATTGTCGGGACGCTTGACTCAGATAGGGTGTTGAAGATTATTGATAAAGTGCTGGACTTTTTAGAGCAAAAAGGAAGTAGCTATGTCATCATAGATATTGGCGCTATTTTTGACATCAACTCTGAAGTTACAAATCAAATTATGAAACTTAACAATGCAGTTCATTTTATGGGAGCAGTACCTATGCTTACAGGCATAACAAAAAACATAGCAAAAAGTTTAACACATCTTAATATCTCCTTGGGAGACATTAAAACATTTCCGACAACAAAGGCTGCTCTTAAAGTTATCTTGGATGCAAAAAATTGATTGAAGCGCTCACTGTTTTTGATGCTTATATTTGTTTAGATAGAAAAAATTTAAGTATCAGATATGCTCAGTTAAAAGAGCCCTTTAATTTTATCTCTATAGAGTTTTTAAAAGATTTAGATCTATTTTTTCAAAAGTTATTTGGTAATGATGTTTACCCTCTATTGCTCGAGTTTGAATATGATAGCAAATGTTATCTTGTAAGCCAAAAAATATACGAAAATGACATTATCTTTTCTATTCAAAATATAGATACGATAAAAAATATACTGCTTGCAAAAAAAGAAGTTTTGTTTGATGGATTAACAAAATGCTACCTCAAAAAAGAGATTGAAACTTTTATTGAACAGGCTTTGGAAAATTTTGTTCGTTATAAAAAAGAGAAATTCTCAGTTATAATGTTCGATATAGATTTGTTTAAAAAGGTAAATGATACATTTGGACATCTTGCAGGAGATTTTATCCTAAAAGAACTTGCGTCATTAGTCAAAAAATCACTTCGTAAAGTTGATATCTGCGGACGATTTGGTGGAGAAGAGTTTTTAATACTTTTGCCAAATACAAAAGCAACAGGTGCTTTAAAATTGGCTACAAAACTTAACAAATTGGTAAGAGAACACCTTTTTCAATATGAAAATAAAACTATTCCTATAGCAATTAGCTTAGGCATAACGACAGTCAGTTATAGTGATTCTTACCACTCTCTAGTACAAAGATGTGATGAAGCACTCTATAAAGCCAAAGAGAATGGTAGAGATAGGGTTGAATACCAATAAAAGATTCCAAGAGCTTTCTAAAGTAAATTTAAGGCTTCTTTATATTCTTGAGGTTTATTGAGATTTAAGAACTTTTTTTGATTTTCAAAGTGGATAAATCTTGTATTGGAGTTTTTAAGTAAGAAGCCAAGTTTATG
>WFMY01000080.1 GCA_015488855.1 Helicobacteraceae bacterium | reverse complement strand
ACTCAAAAGCAAGATATAGCAAATATACTTCAAACAGGACCTTATTTCGCAACTGTACACTACACAGAAGATATACAAAGAAAGCTGTTAGGTTCATCTGCAACTTTAAGTGCTCTAGGTCAGTATGGGAATCTTGTAGGTAGTCTTCTTAATCAGCAGATTTCCCCTTTAACTTTTAGAGCTATTCAAAAACTTGAAGCATTTTACGGTAAAGATAAAAAAAATTGGCCAAATGTTTTTAACTTTGACAGCTCACTTAATAACTTCTTAGACTTCAAAGATGGTCAGATGAAAGAAGTAGAAGCACTGAGCGGTGATGTTTATCAGAATCTAGGTAGTGCTATGATAGCTCTTACCCCAATAAATATGCAAAAAGACTTAACTGTGGCTAGAACTGAGATGTTACAAGCTTACGAAGATGTTGCTGCTATCAAAGCTGAAAAAGGCGAGAAAGAGACTACTCTCAAAACCGATGTCGCAAAAACAAAAAGTAAAGAGGATAAAGACTATACACCTTTAACAAATCAAGAAAAACTTGCTATAAAGAATGACTTAAAAGTGATCGAAGAGAGAAGCGATCAAGCTGAATCAATAGCTGATGAAAAAGAGTTGATCTACTTTGCCCTTTTAGACGAAGCAGTAGTTGCACTACAAAGTGATATCAATATAGATGATATAAACTATGTAAACCTTGCAAAAAATGTCAACATAGTTTCAAAAGAGATTCAGTCAGGTGCAACAGAAGCATATACATCTTTTGGTCTTGCCTTAACAAATATAGCTGCAAACAATATAATTTTAAAATTCCCTACAGAATTAGAATCACTTGCTCGTGCTAAATCCTATGTACCATCAAATTTACAAGCAAAATATAATGAGCGTATAGCAAGATTAGTTAAAAATGCTGTATATTTATTGCCAAATATCTTTATTGGTACTTATTATGCACATAAACAGTCAGGTTTGGCTGAAAAATACCAAGCGGTAACTGATATTATAGTTTTAGCTTACCAAGTAAAAATAGACCAAGAAAATGCTGCAAAAGAAGCAGCTGAATCTGCTGCTAAAGAGGCAAAAAAAGCAAAATAAACGAAGGAATAATCAATGAATTTGAAATCATTATTTATAGTTTTAGCACTCGCTTTTTTCACTACTCACGGAGCTTATGCTTCGGGTGAAAAGAACTTAGCTGCAATGAGTTGGATCAACAATCCCCCCGCAGATGATGCTCAGTACTTTTATGCAGTTGGATATGGAGAGACACAGCGAGATGCTAAGAGTGATGCCCTTTCTACGATAAGTGCAAAAATCTCAGTCAATGTGTCATCAAACTTTTCATCTTCTGTTACTGCTACTCGTCAAGGTGGTGATGAAAAAGTATTGGCACAAACGAAAAGTGATGTTGTCTCAAAGTCTAAGGATATACAATACACAGATGTAAAGGTTTTAGAAAGTACGCAAGATAAAGGGCAGTGGATTTTGCTTGTCAAAGTTGACCGAGCAATACTAACAGCTACTTACGAAAGAAAACTAGATCAAGTGGATACAAAGCTTAAAACAGAATGGAAATTTTTTGAAAAAGCTGGTGTTTTTGAAAAGTTAAAACTTTCTGTAAATATAAATGAGCTACTCAAGCAAACTGATAGCTTTTTTCCCTTACTCCATGCGTTGAACCCTTCATACAATGATTCAAAATATACTACAAGATACACTGAATATACAAGAGTTATGCGTCAAGCAAGAAACGAATTAGTTTTTAAAATTATTTCAGATAAAAATTCAGAGCCTTTAGCTTCTTTAATCAAATCAAAGCTAAGTGCCAAGAATGCTACATTTAACTCTTCAAAATACAATGTATTGATTGAGATTACAACGAAGGCAAAAAAAAGAAAGTATAAATCTACAAATGCAAAATTTGCTAACTTAACTTTTGCCTTGAGAAAAACAACTATTAAAGCAACGGATAAAAATGGAAATGTAGTCTCAAATGTAGTTTATAAAACTAAAGAGGGCTCAAGCGAAGGTTTTGAAGATGCTTTAGCTCGTACAGCTAAATACGAAAAAAAGATAAAAGAATTAGGCATCATTAAGTTCATTACTGGAAACTAAAGATTTCATATGTAGGATGGCAATAACTACAAATTTATCTCTTATCCTTAAAAGATATTAAGAGATAGATAGAGAGTAGTTTCATGCAAGATCTCCTCTAACATTACCAACCATTTACCCCTCTGGTGTATAATTTTTTAAATTAATTTCGAGGTGATATATGAGTACAATAGCGCAGATAAAAAAAGAAGTAAGTAAAGTAGTAGTTGGTCAAGAGAAGATGATAGACTCTCTTTTAATAGCTTTTTTGTGTGAAGGTCACATCCTAATAGAAGGTGTACCAGGACTTGCAAAAACAACTACAGTTAATGCACTTGCATCTGCGTTGGGTTTAAATTTTAAGCGTGCTCAGTTTACTCCCGATCTCCTTCCATCAGATATTTTAGGTGCTGAGATATACGATCCTAAAACTAATGAGTTTAAGATTAAAAAAGGTCCCATCTTTACAAATCTATTGCTTGCAGATGAGATAAACCGTGCCCCAGCTAAGGTGCAGTCAGCATTACTTGAAGTAATGCAAGAGAAGCAGGTGACTTTAGGGGACGCAACTTTCAAGATTGATCCACCATTTTTCGTAATGGCGACACAAAATCCAGTGGAACAAGAAGGTGTATATCAGCTTCCAGAAGCACAACTCGACCGTTTTATGCTAAAAATCGTAGTAGATTACAATAATAAAGATGAAGAGTTAGAGATAGCAAGACGCATCTCAACTGCAAGTTCTCAAAAGATAGAACCAGTAGCAAGTATTGATGATATTAATGAGATTAAAAAAGAGATTCAAGATATTCACATAGATGAAGAGGTGGAACTTTATATAATTGAGTTAGTCAATGCAACGAGAAATCCAAGTGACTATGGTCTTGACTCTATCAAAGATTATATACAGTTTGGTGCATCTCCACGGGTTAGTATAGATATGTTCAAGGCGGTAAAAGCTATGGCATATATGCGTGGAAAGGACTTTGTGACTCCTGTAGATGTTGCTTACATTGCAAAAGAGTTGATGCGTCATCGTATTGTGCTTACTTATGAGGCGGAAGCTGAGGGAATCACTACGGATGAAATTATTCAAAATGTTTTAGAATCAGTAAAAATTCCGTAAATTAAGATAATCACAGATGAGTAAACTAAAAAAAATCTTAGTAAGAGCAAGGCGACAGGTCTTTAGCGAAATGGTAGGCAACAATCCCTCTATCTTTCAAGGTGAGGGGTATGACTTTATAGAACTTCGTGAATATCAAAGTGGCGATGATATTCGTCATATTGATTGGAATATTACAGCGAAGATGCAAAAACCATTTATTAAGATATTTCGTGAGGAGAGAGAACTTAATGTTGTTTTAGTCTCCATCTTAAATGGAAGTGTTCATTTTGGAAGTGATAAGTTTAAGCAAGAGGTTATCGCTGATGTCAATGCGCTTTTAGGTTTTTCAACTGTAAAAAATGGAGATCTCCTGAGTTCATACATCTTTACAGATAAACTAGAACATCATTTAAAACCAAGTAAAAAAGTACACCAAGTACAAACTCTCACAAATGATATTCTTGAGTTTGATGCACTAGGGAAAAAGCTTGACTTTAAAGTGATAGCAGATACCCTTTATAAAAGGCTAAAGCGTAAATCTCTTATCTTAATGGTAGGTGATTTTTTTGAGATACCAGATTTTAAATTGTTAGCAAAAAAACATGAGCTAGTATGCATTGTGGTGAGAGATAAATTTGAAGAAAAACCCCCTCAAATGGGATTTGCTTCTTTAGTTGATCCTGAGAGTGGAGCAGTCTTAGAAGGAGACTTTAACAGATCAAGCGTAGAGGCTTACGCATATAAAGTGCATCAGCATGATCATAATCTTTTTGAGACATTTCGTAAGCATCAAGTTAGATTTACTAAGGTGTATACAGATGATACTCCAAGCGTCAATCTCAGAAGATTGTTTGAGGGTCGATGATGAAAGATTTAACTAAAAAGATATATGATATTCCTCTTCATGATATTAAAGATATAGTAGAAGTGCAAGAATATTCATTTTATTATTTTCTTGGAACTCTCATTTTTGCTCTTGTTGTTTTTGGAGCGTTAGCCTATCTTCTTTATAAATATATTCAAAAAAGAAATGCGTATAACCAAAGAAAAGAGCATTATAAGCTTTTACAAGGTATAGACTTACAAGAGACAAAAAAAGCAGCATATGCTATCACAGATTATGGATATATATTTAAAGATGATGGTGAGCGACAGGCAGGGATGTATGCCAATATTGTAGCTCGATTAGAACAGTATAAATATAAAAAAAGTGTAGATGCTTTTGATGATGAAACGCTAGGGTATATTGAACTTTACAAAGGGATGATTGATGTTTGAGGGGATATACTTTGAATTTCCAAGTTTAGCATTACTTCTTTTGTTCTTCATACTCTGTGCTACTCTGTGCAAGATGAAAATACCTTCTATCTATTTTCCACATACTGCACAGTTTATGAGTAACACGGTGAGTGCATCAAAATTACTTTGGTTTTTAAAATGGCTGGGGATTGTTATGTTAGTTTTAGCATTGATGTCACCTGTCAAAGATGAGCCATATAAGCTAGAACCTAAAAATGGATATGAAATAGCACTTATCTTAGATGCATCACAGTCTATGCAGGCAAAAGGTTTTGATAGCTCTCACCCTAATGCAACTCGTTTTGATGTTGTAAAGTCAATAGTTTCTGATTTTATCTCAAAAAGAAAAAATGACAATATGGGGCTTGTTGTATTTGGGGCATATTCTTTCATCGCTTCACCTCTGACTTATGATACAAACATTCTCAAAGGGATAGTTTCGAACCTCTATCTAGGGATGGCAGGAAAATATACAGCTCTGTACGAATCTTTGGCTCAGGGTGTAAACCTTCTTAAAATGAGTAAGTCAAAAACTAAAATAGCTATTTTATTAACAGATGGGTTTAATACCCCAGATAGTAAATTTCCTTATCAAGCTGCTATTGATTTGGCTAAAAAAGAGAAGGTTAAAGTGTATCCTATCGGGATAGGTAGAGCAAATGAATACAACAGAGAGGTATTGATTGATATTGCAAAAAAAACAGGTGGTGTCGCTTTTGGTGCTGCAAGTGCAAATGAACTGAGCGAAGTATATGCAAAGATAAACAAGTTAGAAAAATCAGAGATAGAAAATGAAACTTTTACAAATTTTAGATATTACTATATGTTTCCTCTGTTTATCTCATTTTTCGCTTTGATGCTTTATGTGTTTTTTAGAAATAAAAGAGGATATAACTAAATGATATTTTTACATCCTGAATTTTTATACTATATGTTGCCAGTCCTTATTGTACTTTTTGGGTTTTTATTGACCCAAAAAGAATCACAAGAACATTATTTCTCCCAAGATGTGATGGACAAATTGAGAGTGAGTGCAAATTCTCTTACTCTCAAAGCAAGAAATGCTTTGTTTTTTTTAGTAGGAGTTTTACTTATTGTTGCATTAGCAGAGCCAGTGATAGAAAATGGTACGATAAAAGTCAAGTCTAGCAGTGCAGATATTATTATTGCCCTTGATATCTCGGATTCTATGTTAGCACAAGATGTGTATCCAGATCGACTTGGTTTGGCTAAGAAAAAAGCACTCTATCTTTTGCAAAAAGCCACTAAAGATAGAGTGGGTGTGATTGCATTTGCAAAAAATTCCTATCTTGTCTCCCCTTTGAGTTTTGATAATAGGGCCGTTTCCTTTTTGCTCTCTAAGCTAGATACAACGAGTATTACACAAAAAGGTACGAACTTTCTTACCATGCTTAAAACTGTGGCAAAAAGTGATACCAATACGGATAAAAAATACCTCCTTATTTTGAGTGATGGTGGTGACGAAAATGACTTCTCAAGAGAGATAGCTTATGCGAAAAAGAACTCAATTGTGGTTTATGTTCTTGGTATGGGAACAGAGGCTGGTGCACCTATTAAGCAAGAAGATGGCTCTTTTATCAAATATGATGGAGATATAATCATCTCTTCACTCAATGAAGCTATCTCAAAGCTTGCCATAGAGACAGGTGGTACATATATTCAAAATACTACATCATCAAAAGATATTAAAACTATGCTCAAAGAGATTATAGATAATTCAGAGCATAAAGAGCTCAAAAGTCAAGAGATACAAAGATATATTGCCTTATTTTATTATCCTATTGCGTTGGCTCTGATTATTTTACTTATTGCGTTAAGCTCAATCAGTCTAAAAAAGAAATATAATCTACCTGCTTCGGTATTTGTCCTATTTGTGTTGATGTTGAGTTCTACTCCATCCGAAGCTGGGTTGTTGGACTTTATGCAGCTCAAAGATGCAAAAAAACTCTATGATACACAAGATTATAATGCATCTGGGAAACTTTATGAAGAATACGCAAAGCAGAGCAATAGTCCTCAAGCTTATTATGATGCAGGAAATGCATATTATAAAGAGAAAAATTATCTTAAAGCTTTAAGTCTTTATTCTCAAGCAAAACTGCAGGACAAATATCAAGTAGCAAAAAAATTATCAAATATGGGGAATGCTTTTGTTCGCTTGGGAACAAAAAATACTTTAGAAAAAGCGCTAAAGTATTATGAACAATCACTCAAAATAAAAGAAAATAAAGAAACACGAGAGGATCTAGAGGCTGTAAAAAAAGCCCTAGAAAAAGAGAAAGAAAAATCAAAGAAAAATAAAAAAGAAAAAAATAAAGAAAAAGATAAAGAGACGAAAGAACGAAAAACCGATGAACAAGGTGACAACCAAGATAAAGCAGATAAGACAAAGAATAAAAATAAAAACTCAAAAAAAGAGGATAAGACTAAAAAGAATAAACCAAATGATAATTCAAAATCTGATGATAAAAAACAAGATAATAATAAAAAATCAGATGAAAAAGCTGATGGCGATGAGAAAAACCAAAAAGATCAAAACAAGGGTGGGGATACAAAGCAACAAGCAAAAGAGATAAAAGATAAAACTAAAAAAGAAGAGACAAAAGATAAAAATAAAGATAAAAATGGTAATTCCCAAGCTGAGAAGTCAAAAAAAGAGATGAGTAAAGCAGAAGAGGATAAATGGATTAACAAGCTTAATTCACACCAAAATACTTATCTGTATAGACTTAACGAACAAACCATTGAAAATGAGGACAAAAATGAAAAACCTTGGTAAGATTTTAATAGTTATATTTTTAGTACAGTTTCCGTTATTGGCAAAAATTATTGCAACTGTTGATGCATCAGATGTGCAGAGAGGAGAGATGGTAACTTACGAGATTATGCTCAATGGAGATAACATTGTAAGACCTACAATAGCTACACTTTGTGGAGAAAATGTTATCTCTACAGGAACCCAAACAAGCATCCAAATGATCAATGGAACAATGACAAAAAGTTACATATTTTCTTATAAATTTTTACCACAAAAGTCTTGTGTGATAGCGCCTGTTGAAGTAGAGATAGATTCTAGGATGGTGAAGACAAACAGTGTGAAAGTAAAAGTCTCTAAGCAAAAGATTACAAAAGACACCCCTTTTGTTTTGACTTTACAAAGTAATAAAAAAGAGGTTTATGTAGGTGAGCCTTTTGAAATGAAATTATTATTTAAACAGCGTAATGATGCTGAGGCTCTAGATAGTGAATTTATTGCTCCAAACTTTAATGGATTTTGGGTTAAAGATGAATCTAAATCAAAACGATACAAAAAAGATGGGTACACCATAACAGAAAAGATTTATAGACTTGCAGCACAACGAGTAGGAGATCTAAAAATCACTTCAGCTCAAATGCGTATAGCTTTTCGTACCCACACAAGAGATCCTTGGGCGGGTGTTATATCGAGAATAAAATGGAAGTCTTATTATTCTAATGAACTGGTAGTTAATGTTAAAACCCTTCCAAATGGTCTAAGTTTAGTTGGAGATTTTAAAATTACAGCAGAGATAGATAAAGATACTACAAAAGCAAATAAAGCAATAAATCTTAATATAAAAGTTGTAGGTAAGGGTAATTTAGAAGATATTAAAAGTTTTAAACCTGTCATTGATGGGGTAAGCATTTTTGATGAAAAGATCAATATAGTAGACGGAGTTCTGACACAAAAGATGGCTTTTGTCTCAGATAGTAATTTTACTATTCCCCCATTTAGTCTAAAGTTTTTTAATCCAAAAACAAAAAAAATTAAAACGATACAAACGAAAGGATTTTATATTAAGGTGCAAGGTTCTAAGCTAAAACAAGAAACTTTAAATCTTAAAAAAGCAAAAGTAGAAAAACAAGAGAGTGTAAAAAGCGATGGAAATAGTTGTAAAGTTTCTACACTCTATGGAAGTATTATATTTTTTCTTGGTATAGTTATTGGGATCTTTTTATCCTTTGTAAAACCATTTCAAAAGTCAAAAAAATCAAAAGTATTAGATATGAAAGATGAAAAAATGTTGTTTATAAAATTGCTCCCTTATAAAGATGATTTACAAGTAGCTGAAATTTTAGAGACTATTGAAATTAATTTTTATGCAGAGAGCAAAAAAATGATTGATAAAAAACAATTAAAAGAGATAGTTGCGAGATATGGTATCTCATGAACTTGTTTTTAGTGTAAAAAGTGATCAGCACCCGCAATGATGCCAAATAAAAACACTTGATGCATTAGGTATATAATAAGAGCATGTTTGCCTAAAAAACTTACGCCTAAAGAGAATTTGTTGTGAGCTAAAGGAAATAAAAAAAGTTTTTTCTTTCCTATAAATATACCAATAAGTACGACCCCGAACCATGGTATGAGGGGTACTAAATCTTCAGTCCTTAGAGGTAGGTTTAGTATGGGTTGAACACTATTATAAAGTGGATGCATATTTATAAGATTTAAGTTGAAAAGTATAAGAATTATTAAACCTAAAATTAATGCTATATATTCATGCCTGATAAATAATAAACCCAAAAGAGAACTTATCATAATAAAATGTAAGACACCAAAGTATATATATGTTTTTGGGAATGTGATATAGCTTGCGATAGATATAAGTAAGGAAGCCCCTGCAAGTAGGTAAAAACGCTTTTTTACTTTAGCAATGTTTATAGTGTTTTTATTGGCTAAAACTAGAGAGATACCAACACTTCCTAAAAATAAAATAAGAATAACTTTGCGTAAATATGCCCACTCTTGTGCGTGATAAATGTCAATATGAATAAAGTGGAAATTATTTAAATCAAAAGACAGATGAAAAAATACCATTAAAACAATAGCACTACCACGGATAAAGTCTAGTTGTAAGTATCTAATAGGCTTGTCTTTTAGTCTAAAATATCATGAAGCTTTTTGCCAGATTCTATAGTTTTGTGGAGATCTTGCCATTGCTCATCAATGATATTTTGTTTGAGCTTAGTGAGTTCATCCTCAAAGAGTCCTATTGCTTCGAGTAGGTTCGTTTTGTTTTGTCTAAAGATATCTTCCCACATATAAGGGGAACTTTTTGCCAGACGACTCATGGAGCGAAAACCACCCGCAGCTAAGGCAATAATATTTTTCTTGTCTTCTTGGTTCATAACAGTATTTGCAAGTGAATAAGAGATGGCATGAGGCATGTGAGATATGAAAGCCGCATGTCTATCATGTTCATCAGCCTTCATAAATGCTTTTTTCATCCCTAATGCTTTAAATATTTTTTTGGCTACATTTTGCTGAAGTTCTCCACTTTCCTCTAGGTTACAAAGAACAACAACATGACCATCGTATAAACCCCCTATAGCTGCACTTGGACCAAAGTTTTCGGTGCCAGTCATTGGGTGCGCTGCTACAAAGTTTT
>WFMY01000079.1 GCA_015488855.1 Helicobacteraceae bacterium | reverse complement strand
GCTATAGGGCGTAGAAGAAGTTCCCTCTCTTGAAGTCGCACCATCACTTCGGGGGAACTTCCTACTATATTAAAATCTTCAAACTCCATCAAAAACATGTAAGGGGAGGGGTTTTTAGTTCTTAGGACTCTATAAAATGTAAAAGGATCTACTTTGATATCTCTTGTAAAACGATTTGTCATGAGGATTTGAAAAACATCACCACTTTTAATCATCTCTTTTGATTTTTCAATCATCTCAAAAAAATGCTCTTTAGAGTGGGCAAATGTACCTGCATCTTCTCCAATATTTTTCACCATAGGGATATTTTCAAATGAAGAGTTGAGTTCATCCTCAATCATATTAAACTCTTTAGAGTACTCTAAAAGAGTAGAAACTAAGGTTATCTCATGGTTTTTATGTGAATATACTAAGATAAGTTTTGGGAGTATGAGGTCTAAGTCAGGTGTTTGGAGTTCATCTTTTAGATGGTCCATACTTGAACCGAGTTTTGGCTCAAACACCTTAACCATATCGTAGCCAATATAGCCTATAAACCCATCAACGAAACCTATGCTTAATTCATTTGTTGCTTTCTTGTAGAGTGTTTGGTCAATCTTTTTGTAGTAGTCCTTAAGAAAATCAAATGGATTTTTGTCAATTATATGTTTTTGTGAGAGTGCATCAGTATAGATGGTTTGTTGGTCTAAATACTGGAGCCTTTCTCTCGCTCCAATACAGATAAAACTGTAGTTACCCTCACTCTGACCAGCACTTTCAAAAAGAAAAGATATCTCATCTTTGTAGAGTGCTTTGAGTTTTGCATAGACTGCAATGGGTGCAAGTAAATCTTGTTTAAATTTTTTAGAATATATCACTTATCTTTCTTTATATCTATTAATGCTTAGTTAAAAAAGCACCAGCTTCTATATTGCTTCGTATATTTCTTAAAGCACCTCTGGCTTCTTTTTCGTTTGCAAATGGACCAACTAACACTTTTGTCAACGAATTGATTTTTGCAAATCTATATTGATAGCCTCTATCCTCGATAGAATCAAGAAACTTTTTGTTTGGTTTGTATCTTAAAAATGAACCTACTTGTATATAGTAAGCATTGCCAGTCATCTTTTTAGGAGTTGGTTTTTTAAGCTCTTTTTTCTTTGCAATTTTTTTTGGAGTATTTTCTTGGATTGATTCTTTTTTAAGTTTTTGAGCTATTGCATCAAGATCTTGTGCATCAGCATTGTTATCAGTCTCAACTTCAACTTCTTCAAATAAAGGTTCATTAACAACACCCTCTTTGAGATCAGATTGGATTGACTGTGGTTTAGGCAAAGGTACAGGCTTTGGTAGATTATTTTGTTCATTTGATGTGAGTGTATTCATAAGCATAATAACGATGATGAGAATAACACCAAGTGTAGCTACAGCCAAAATGACCTTTTTGTTGCCACCAGCTGCGTTGCCTTTGTTCAAAATAATATCGTTAAGTTCATTTTTTTCTTCCATTGAATCTCCTTTAAAGATGTGTTCTAAAGAAACATACTACATAGTATATTTTCTAAAGAAACATACTACATATGTTTTGACCATGAAGCACCGCGTTCTTTGGCATAAACTTCATAAGGTAGTGTGAGTATATTATACTCATCTGGCATATCAGCGTTTGGAAACATACGCCATTGTTTTGGTTGTTTTGCCGCTAGTTTCATGCTTATCATTTTACCGAGTTGTATCGCTTCTTGCAAGGTTGTATGCCCTTTATGGATGTAAACATGAAGATGCCCTTGAGTTTTAGTGCTATAAGCTGTGAAATTTATGTAGCCCTCTTCGCGTAAAAGAAGCTGTGCTTTATGGTAAAAGCGTTCAGGGTCACGACCATTATAATCAATCACAATATTTTCAACTATATCATGAGCATTGACAATAGAGTGTGCTACAGTTATCTCCCCTTTAAGATGTTTGTTGATAACCTGTTGGTTGAGTGGAGCATTTACTTTTTCATATTTATTGTAAAAAGTACGCCCTTTAAAAGATAGTTTGTTTACTACTGTATCTCTCTTTATCCAGTAGTGGTCACTTACCATTTTGATAAGTTTCATATCCATAGCTGTCATCTTTATTCCCTTTTAGTTAAACTTAATATCTTGATTGTTGATAGATAACAAAATCTTGAGCTAAGGTTTGCATCTCTTGTTTTATGCTTGCTTGTAGTTGGGTGTTGTTGATGTCGTCAAGTACATCTGCCATTTTATTGGCAATGATCTCAAACTCTTTTTCTTTCATCCCACGAGAGGTTAGTGCTGCAGAACCAACACGGATGCCTGAGGTTACAAATGGACTTCTTGTCTCACCTGGAACAGTGTTTTTGTTGATAGTGATACCAGCATTTCCAAGTGCTGCATCAGCATCTTTACCACTGATCTCACTCCCTACAAAAGAAACAAGGATAAGGTGATTGTCTGTTCCTCCTGAAACTACATCATATCCACGCTTCATAAATACTTCACCCAAAACTTTTGCATTTGCTTTGACTTGTTTTGCGTAGTCTTTCCACTCTGGTGAGAGGTTGTGCTTGAAACCAACTGCTTTTGCGGCGATGACATGAACAAGTGGTCCACCTTGAAGGGCAGGGAAGATTGCAGAGTTCATTTTCTTTGCAATATCTTCATCATTTGTCATGATCATACCACCACGAGGACCAGCTAGTGTCTTGTGTGTAGTAGTTGTTACGACATCAGCATAAGGGAATGGGCTAGGGTGTTCACCAGCTGCTACAAGACCAGCAATGTGTGCAATATCTGCAAAGAGGATTGCTCCTACTGCATCAGCAATCTCACGAAATTTTTTAAAGTCAATCTCTCTTGCATAAGCAGAAGCTCCACACACGATGATTTTTGGTTTTGTGATTTTCGCAATGTCCATAACTCTTTCATAGTTGATGCGACCATCAAGCTCTACACCATAAGTAAAAGAGTGATAGTTTTGACCTGAAAAAGATGGCTTAGACCCATGAGTCAAGTGTCCTCCGTGAGATAAGTCCATACCGAGAAGTTTGTCACCAGCTTTTAAAAGACCAGCATAAACAGCTGCATTGGCTTGGCTCCCTGAGTGTGGTTGAACATTTGCATATTTACATTCAAAAAGCTCACATGCTCTGTCTATGGCTAGTTGTTCCACTTTGTCAGCATACTTACAACCACCATAATAGCGTTTTTGTGGATAACCCTCTGCATACTTGTTGGTAAAAACACTCCCCATAGCTTCCATAACAGCAGGAAGTGTGAAGTTCTCAGATGCTATCATCTCCAAATGGTTGGTTTGTCTCTCAAGCTCTAGCTCACATAAATCAAATATCTCTTTATCAAATTCTTGTAAAAAACTCATTTTATATTATTCCTTGTTATAATTACGCTGATTATACTAAAAATATGATAATAAAAAACTGAACTATTTATATTGTTTTTGCTTTATAGATGACTTTAGATATAATTTCTTACAAAGGGTTAAAATGTCAATGTTTCAAAAATCAGTTCTAAACGCCATAAAGCAAGATGAACGCATCATAGCTACAAGATGGGCTGAGTATCAAAAGTATTTGCAAAAGATAGACTT
>WFMY01000078.1 GCA_015488855.1 Helicobacteraceae bacterium | reverse complement strand
TAGCGATAAATGAAGCCAAAACTGCTGCAAAGGCTGGCGATACAAAAGCGATTCATAGAGCGATGAATAAGGCAAATAAGAAATTACCAAAAAACAAAGAACAAACTATAGTGCCTCATGAAACCTATAAGATAGGCGATGAAGTAAAATACCATACTCAAAAAGGGACGATTAGAGCACTTAAATCTAACAAAGAAGCTATCATAGAGATCAATGGTATGACTGTCCGTGTAAAAACACAACATCTCAAACCCACAAAAATATTTAAACCAAAACCACAAACAAATCTCAATCTACAAGTGCAGAAAAAAGCAGGTCTTAAATGTGATCTTCATGGTATGCGTGCTGATGAAGCTTGTGATACACTCGATAAATTTCTCTCAGATGCACTCATCAATGGATGGGATGAAGTGATTGTCTATCATGGGATAGGGACAGGGAAACTCTCCTATGCTGTAAAGAACTTTCTTCAAGCGTATCCAAAGGTAAAAAAATTTGAAGATGCACCACAACACTTAGGTGGTTTTGGTGCTAAGATAATTTCCCTTTAGAGTTTGTGGAGAAAAATAGATGAAAAAAGTAGCAATCATAGGTGGTGGGGCAAGTGGTCTTTTATGTGCAATCTATTGTGCAAGAAAAAATCTTAGCGTAGATCTTTTTGAACAAAACCAAAAACTTGGTAAAAAGATTTTAGTCTCAGGCAATGGACGATGCAATATTACAAATGAGCATCTTAGTAGTGATCATTATTTTAGCCAAGATCCTAAGTTTACTAACTATGCCTTAGATAATTTTGGACTTACTGCCTTTAGCAAATTTTGTAAATCTATTGGTCTGCTCTTAAATATACAAGATGATGGCAAAGTTTATCCACTCTCAAATGAAGCAAAATCAGTGCTTACTCTCCTTGAGACTCAGGCTAAAAACTTAGGAGTCAATATCTTTGTAAACTCTAAGGTAACAGATATAAAAAAAATACTCTTGAAGTATGATGCAGTAGTGATAGCTACAGGAAGCGAGGCAGCTTCTCACCTTGGTGGGGGTTCTGATGGTTTAGAGTTTGCTCGTGTATTTGCTCATAACATTATCCCAACCTATCCCTCTTTAGTGCAACTAGAGACAGATGCAAAATTTCTAAAAAAAATGGCAGGAGTAAAAATCAAGGGTGAAGTTACTCTCCTTATCAACAACCAAGTTGAAAAAATAACCCAAGGCGATATACTCTTCACAAATTATGGGCTATCAGGGTTTGCAATACTCGATATATCACAAAGTGTGAGTATAGCTCTTAGTGAGTACCAGTCAGTCCAAGTAAGTCTCAATCTACTTCCTAATTTTAACGCACAAAAACTCTCAGCACACATTCTTAGTGCATCAAAAGAGATACAACATATCACTCTTCATGAAATCCTTTGTGGACTTGTACCACAAAAAATAGCTAACAGCATCATAGAACATCTCAATCTTGAAGAACATAGGTCACATATAGATACAAAACTAAGTAAAAAAATCGCTAATGCACTCTTAAATCTTAGGCTAAACATAGATGCAACTCATGGCTTTCGCCATGCTGAAGTATCTGGTGGTGGTGTAGATGTTAGTGAGATAGATCCAAAAACAATGGAGTCTTACAAACAAAAAAATCTTTACTTTTGCGGAGAAGTTTTAGATGTCGTTGGAGAGCGTGGTGGCTATAACTTTGCTTGGGCATGGGCAAGTGCTTATTTGGCCGCTCAAAGTATAAGTATTACTAAAATATGCTAAAATATCTCAATCAAAAGTTATGGAGTAAAATATGACAGAAGAGCTTGACCTCTTTAAACTAAGTCTCAAAGACTTTTTTAGTGCAAAGATGCTAAAATTTTCAGTAGTTCCTTTTATTGCGACACTTTTTATCATGTACCTCTTTTTCTTCGCACTTGCTGGCGCTGGTTTAGATACACTTGGTACAATGGACTTTCAATCGACTGAAACCACAATCCAAAATGGCATACCTCATACTGAGACCATACAAACACAACTAGAAGGCTCTTCTATCATAAAGTTTTTGATGAGTTATACACTTACCTCGTGGCTCGCTTCATTTCTTGTTTATGCTGTTGGTGGATTAGCTGTCCTCTACCTCTCCATCGTTTTAGCGCTTGTGGTGATAGGCTTTTTAACACCTTATATTTTAAGAGAGGTTCAAAGGCGTCATTACCAAGATGTAGAGATGCTCGGTTACGCAAACTTCTTTACATCTCTACTAAGGGTTTTTAAGTATTTCACCATTATGATACTCCTGTTTTTCTTTTTAATCCCTTTTTATTTTGTACCTTTGTTAAATGTGGTAGCATTTAACCTACCTTTATATTATTTCTTTCATAAGATGATAACTTTTGATGTAGCTTCAAACATAGTAACACAGGAGGAAAAACGACTTATCGCTTATAAAATGGGAAATTCTCTAAGACTTAAGACACTCGCACTTTATCTTATCTCACTCATCCCTTTTGCTATATTTTTTGGTGCAGTTTTTTATGTAATCTATCTTGGGCATAATTATTTCACTCAAGTACAAGAACTAATACC
>WFMY01000077.1 GCA_015488855.1 Helicobacteraceae bacterium | reverse complement strand
TAAACTCCAGTTTATAGATTTTGATCTGAGTTTTACTTCAGATGGTAAGTTTAATCTCTTTGGCTTGCTAAGTGGTTGGTTACTTCTTAACATCGCAGCCTTTGGACTTGACCAAGACCTTACACAAAGAGTACTCTCTTGTAAAGATAAAGATGAAGCCTCTCGTGCTTTGTATCTTTCTACCCTTGTGAGCATCCCCATTGTAATGCTCTTTCTTATCATAGGTTTACTACTCTTTTTATTTTATGAACAACACCAGATTACACAACGCTTTGCTGGGGAGAGCATCACAATCTTTATGTACTACATCCTCAACGAGATGCCCTCAGGACTTAAAGGCTTAGTGACCATAGGTGACATAGCTGCAGCACTCTCAAGTACAAACTCAGTCTTAGGTGCGATGAGTTCAGTAGCCATAGAGGACTTGTACAAGCCCTATAAACTTAAAAAACAAGCAACAACTCCTCAGATGCACTTTGTCAAGGCGGCAAGGGTCGGGGTCTTTGTTTTTGCTGTGATGCTCTCACTTATGGCACTGTTGAGTTTTGTAGTGCAACAAGCGAGCGATATCCCTCTCATTAGTTTTTCCCTCGGGGTGATGGCTTTTGCTTACTCAGGACTACTTGGGGTATTTATCTCAGCTATATTTACTCAAAGAGGGAGTGCAAAGAGTGTACCTTTTGCCTTAGTTTCAGGTTTTATAACTGTACTTTTGATGCAACCCTATACTCTTGGTTTTGACATAGGATTTGCATGGCAGATAGTATGTGCTACATTTATCTCATTTTTGGTAATGCAGGTTTGAAAAGTTCCGTTTTTAATAGTTTTCTTTTACAAACTCTTCTATTCTTTTGATACCTGTACGGATAGAGTTGATGTTAGCTGCAAAACTGAATCTAAAGTAGCCCTCACTACCAAATCCAACACCTGGAACTACAGCTACGAGTTTTTTATCTAGTAAATCTTTTGCAAAACCAAGTGAATCATTACTGATTTTTGAAATGTTTACAAATAGGTAAAAAGCACCATCAGGTTTGAGTACGCTCAATCCCTCTATGTTATTAAAAAGCTTTACTGCTTCATCACGACGAGCTAAAAACTCTTTTCTCATCATCTCAATATCCCCATCAGCTTCGCCATCTAAACCAACTATAGCTGCTTTTTGAGTGATAGAGTTAATGTTTGATGTACTCTGGCTTTGAAGTTTTTTAGTTGCCTTGATGATCTCTGTATTGTAAGCAGCCATATAACCAAACCTCCATCCAGTCATTGCTACTGATTTGCTTAGTCCATTGATGGTTATTGTTCTTTTAAACATATCTTCACTGATAGATGCACATGAAGTGAATACACCCTCATAGATGAGCTTTTCATACATCTCATCACTTGCAACAATTATTTCAGTACCCTCTAACACTTTTCCTAGCTGAGTAAGCTCTTCTTTTGAGTAAATCGAACCAGTTGGATTTGAAGGAGTTGTTAGAACTAACATCTTTGTATTTGGGGTGATAGCACTTTTAAGTTGTTCAGGAGTTATCTTAAAGCCAGTTACATCATGAGTTTCTATCTCCACTACTTTACCACCACAGTATTTTACAAGCTCTGGGTAGGTAACCCAATAGGGTGCAGGGATGATCACTTCATCACCATTGTCAATAAGTACCGAAAAGAGGTTGAATAAAGAGTGTTTTGCACCATTGCTCACTATGATTTGATTTGCTGCGTAAGTAAGATTATTGTCTCGTTTGAGTTTGTTTGCAATGGCAGTTTTTAATTCTGGGATTCCATCAACAGCAGTATATTTTGTAAAACCATCATTGATCGCTTGAATCGCAGCATCTTTTATGACTCGTGGCGTACCAAAATCAGGTTCCCCTGCTGAGAAACTTAGTATATCTTTACCTTGTGCTTTGAGTTCACCAGCAAGTGCTGTGATAGCTATAGTAATAGATTCAGAAAGTGTATTGATACGATTTGTTAACATTATAATCCCTATTTTTAGTATTGTTGAAATTATACTAAAAAACAGACAAATTTATATTAATTTTTCATTGCTTTAATGAAAGTTTCATAGATATGTTCGAGTTTTATATCTTGTTCTAGAACTTCTTTATTGTCTTCGCGTAATATGTGTTCTAAAATAGCCACCCTTTTGAGGAGATACTCAAACATCTCTTTATTAATATCTGGAAGCATATTGTGCATAAACGGATCTCTACAACGACCTTTTTCGATAACATTTGCAGGGATTCCGATGGCTGTTGCATTGTCAGGAACATTTTTGACTACAACTGAATTGGCACCAATCTTTGCAAACTCACCAATAATAATATTTCCTAAAATTTTTGCACCAGCACCTATTACAGTACCTCTTTTTATGGTTGGATGGCGTTTTCCAGGAACTAGTGACACTCCTCCAAGTGTGACCCCTTGGTAGATGAGCACATCTTCTTCAATAATAGTAGTTTCACCAATAACTACACCCATCCCATGGTCAATAAAGACTCTGCTACCTATACACGCAGCAGGATGGATTTCAATATTTGTAAACCATTGTGAAAAACCAGAAATGATTCGAGCAGTTCGTTTGTAGTTTCTAAGATATAAAGCATGGGAAATTCTATACCAAAATATTGCCCAAACACCACGATAATTAAATAAAAAATCTATAACTGAATTTAATGCTGGATCATTTTTGTAAGCATTTGAAAAATCTTCTTTTATTTGAGAATATAAGCTCACTTTACAAC
>WFMY01000076.1 GCA_015488855.1 Helicobacteraceae bacterium | reverse complement strand
CTCAAATCCTTCAAGATTATATGCAAACAAATGTTGAGTACAATTTAACTAATATCCATATAAAAGATATAGCACTTGAAAATTTAAAAGATGAGGACAAACAAAAAGCACAGAATGTGAATGAAAATTTAGCTGAGCTTAAAGAGTTAGAGAAATATACTCTTGATTTTGAGCAAAGCGCTACTCTTGTTATCATCTTTTCAATTGAGTTTTTTGTTCTTTTTTCTGTACAGTATTTTATAGTTCTTTTAGGTCTTAAAGAGTGGCAAATATGGATATATGGACTTTTTGCTTCTACCGTGCTTGTTGCGTGGGCGTATGGTAAAAGTCAATCAAAATTATATAAAAAAAACAATGCTATATATGAAAAAAAGTATCAACAAACACAGCAACTTCTTGCTGAACTAGAAGATTCTGGAGCTTTAAGTAAAGAGGATTTATGGATCTTTGAAAGTGATGAACATGTCTAAAAATATAGAGATAGAATATCTTTGGACAAAAGAGTTATTTCTTCAAGCAAGCAGGGCTACTTATGAGTTTGAGTTAAGACACTCTCCTAAGCGTTTTTTAGGTTGGTTCTTCATAATCATGACACAGTTCGGTGTTGTGGGAGCTTTAAAAAAAGATGCGTATGGATTACTCCTTGTCTCAAGTGTATTAGTAGTGTATTGGTACTTTTTTCGTTGGAGAATCAGGAAGTTACTCATCTCTAAAACATACAATAATTCAACTGCAAAAGAGACCCAGTTTTCTATGCAAGCCAAGAAAGATGGACTTAGTGTCAATGGGACACTTTTAAGATGGAAAGAGATCACAGAAGCGGTCTCCCTTAAAGAGGGTTTCTTGCTTTATTATGGGGATACCTTTTTGTATATTCCTAAGTCCGCATTTAAAAGTGTAGAGCAAAAAGATCTTTTCTCACATTTGGCAAAAGATCATGTAAATAACTATAGAAAAGAGTATTAATGGCGTATGTTTATGTAGTGATAATCATAGTATTTTTAGTAGGAATCGTAGCAGTAGCAATGACAATGGATAAAGAGGACATGGAGTCGTAATTAAAAACATAAGAAATATAAGATTTGTAAAATATATTTACCTAAAAATGGCTATAATCTTCCAACAAATATCTTACTGAGGAAAATATGCAAAGGCACCTTACTGAACAAACTGCAATTTTTCTTAGTGTCGCAAAATGGATTTTTTTATCGAGTGTTGTTGGTATCATTATCGGTTTTGTAATCACTTTTTTCTTAAAAAGTATCCAGATAGCCGAAGATTATCAAGTAAATTTCTCTTCAGGTTATTTCCATTATTATTATCTCTTGCCGATAGCTTTTGTTGTAAGCGTCTGGCTCATCAGAACCTTTGCTCCAACGGCTGAAGGTCATGGTACAGAAAAAGTGATAGAAGCTGTTCACAAAAAAGATGCTAAAATTGATGTAAAAGTGATCCCTGTCAAACTTTTAGCAACCCTTATCACAATTTTTTCTGGTGGCTCTGTTGGAAAGGAGGGTCCCGGTGCACAGATTGGTGCGGGTACTGCATCTTCTATCGCAAGTTTGTTAAAATTTTCAAAAGAAGATAGAAAAAAGTTAGTCATTTGTGGGATTAGTGCTGGTTTTGCTTCTGTATTTGGAACTCCTATTGCAGGAGCGATATTTGGGGTGGAAGTTCTCATCATTGGTGTGATAATGTATGATGTGCTTTTACCATCCTTTATCGCTGGTTTTGCAGCTTTTACTACTACACAATTTTTAGGGATAGAGTACACATACTATGATGTGCGTTTTTATCAGGAAGTTGCACTTGACTTGCCTTTTATTGGCTATGTTATTTTAGCAGGTTTATTTTTTGGAATGGTCTCAGATATCCTTGTTACTTCTTTAAACAAAACAGCAAAATTTATCAAGAAAATCAAATTAAATGTATATCAAAAAGCGTTCTTAGGTGGAACTGTATTGGCTATACTAACATTTTTCTTTGGAGAGCGATATTTGGGACTTGGAATGGGAACCATCAAAGAAGCTCTTAACCCAGTAGCATACTTTCCAGATGACTTGCCTTGGTACACATTTTTGTTAAAAACCATCTTCACATCGATAACTTTAGCCTCAGGGGGAAGTGGTGGTATCATCACTCCTGTTTTTTATGTTGGAGCAGTTAGTGGGAATCTTTTTGGACATTTTATAGGCAATGGAGAACATATTGCCATATTTGCAGCCTTAGGATTTATTAGTGTTTTAGCAGGGGCTACAAATACCCCCATTGCTTCTACCATTATGGCAGTGGAGCTCTTTGGCATAGAGATAGCACACTACGCCGCTCTGAGTGCGGTGATAAGTTTTCTTATCACTGGGCATAGAAGTGTGTTTTCTTCTCAAAAATTGGGGATGAGCAAGTCAGATATACTTGATATCAAAAGGGGTGATGATATCCAAAGTACAAAGGTCCTCCTTGATGATAAAGAGATAAATAAAATCAAAGACATCAAAGAAAGATTGCGTGCGAAAAGAGAACGAATGAACTTTAAAAGACAACGCAAAGAATAAAATTTTAGTTACTATAATTTTTTTACTTATTTATAAGCCCATTAGAACTATTTAAGTATAATCGCGTAATTATTTCTAAATAATACAGGAACATCTATTGAAAAATATTAGAAACTTTTCTATCATCGCGCATATTGACCATGGTAAGAGTACCTTAGCGGACAGAATCATTCAAGAGTGTGGTAGTGTTGCTGAGAGAGAGATGGGTACTCAGATGATGGACACTATGGACATCGAACAAGAACGCGGTATCACCATCAAAGCACAGAGTGTAAGACTTGACTATGTTAAAGATGGGCAAGCTTACATCCTTAACCTTATAGACACACCGGGCCATGTTGACTTCTCTTATGAAGTCTCCAAATCCCTTGCATCTTCTGATGGTGCACTCCTTATCGTCGATGCGGCACAGGGTGTTGAAGCACAAACTATTGCCAATGTTTACTTAGCACTTGACAATGACTTAGAACTTATTCCAGTTATAAACAAGATAGATCTCCCAGCTGCAGAACCTGAAAAAGTAGCAGAAGAGATTGAAGAAGCGATAGGCATCGATGCAACTGATGCCATTCTTACCTCTGCAAAAGCAGGTATAGGTATTCGTGAACTTTGTGATGCTATAGTAGATCGTATACCACCTCCTGTTGGTGACCCAAAAGCGACTACAAAAGCTATCATTTATGACTCATGGTTCGACCAATATCTAGGTGCACTTGCACTTGTGCGTGTTTTTGATGGTGAAGTAAAAAAAGGGCAAGTCATTAAACT
>WFMY01000075.1 GCA_015488855.1 Helicobacteraceae bacterium | reverse complement strand
GATTTTTAAATTTTTTTGATGGAGATATATCTGTTTATAAATCTCCAGATATCCATTACCGTTCTCGTAGCGAATTTAAAATCTGGCATGATGGTGAGACAATACATTATGCAATGAATAATATAGATAAAAACAAGGGTGTTATTTTTATTGCTGAGTGTCCGCAGGTTAATTCTTATATTAACCAGTTGATGCCAAAACTTCTCAAACTTATCAAAGAAAAAGGTATTGATTTTAAACTTTTTGGAGTTGATTTTCTTTGTGCTCAAAGTGGCGAGATGGTTGTTTCTTTGCTCTACCATAGAAAGCTAGATAATCTTTGGCTTCGCTTAGCAAAAGAGATAGCTGAGATGCTTAGCATCTACATTATAGGTCGTGCAAGGAAACAAAAAATAGTTGTTGGGCAAGATTTTGTCACTGAGTCCTTATTTGTAGACAAGAGAGAGTATAAGTTTAACTATATAGAAAATAGTTTTACGCAACCAAATACTAAAGTAAATGAGCAAATGATATCTTGGACACTATCACAACTTAATGGGATTAAGGATGATCTTCTTGAGCTTTATTGTGGGGCAGGGAACTTTACCATACCTTTGGCTACAAAATTTACAAAAGTCTTAGCTACAGAGATATCTAAGTCTTCTATCAACGCTGCAAAAAAAAATATGCAACTCAATAATGTAAAAAATATAGAGTTTGTTCGTATGAGTGTTGAAGAGTTTACAGATGCTCTTGATGGTGTACGCGAATTTCGTAGAATGAAAGATGTGGATATGGATAGTTATAGTTTTAGCACTATCTTCGTTGATCCCCCTAGAAGTGGTATGGACCGTGCTACTTGCTTATTTAGTACGCGTTTTGATGATATACTTTATATCTCTTGTAACCCTGAGAGCCTTTTAAGAGATTTAGAGATTATTTGTGATACGCATAAAGTTGTTTCTATGGCACTTTTTGACCAGTTTCCATATACGCATCATGTAGAGATGGGTGTTAAGCTCATTAAAAAAGCATAAGAATGAGACACAAAAGAAAATTAAAGAGATTTTTTATATGAAAAACCAAATAACTTTATGTAAAAATAATGAAAAACCAAAGAAAAAATATTAAAATATTAAATAAAAAATACACTAAAAAATTATTTATAAGATTTAAAAGTTTGAAAATCCAAAATAAATAGATAGTATTAAGGTATAATTATATTAAAGTCTATACAAAGGGAGTTGTTGTGTGCATACCTCATGGAGCTACAGGAAGTAAAGATAGTGGATATATTGAAGATGGCAAACCAAGAAAGAAAGTTGAAAAACTTCCAAAAGCTATATTTGAAAATGGTGACCCAAATTATGATGGTGTAGTTATTGAGTATAAAAAACCTGAGCCGAAAAAAGGATTCTTGCAAAAGGTTTTTGGACTTTAATGGTAGAAAAAATTCTAAAAAAAGTTTTTGGACATGATAGCTTTCGAGAATTTCAGCAAGATGCAATAGATGCCATCCTCCAAAAGAAGGATCTTCTTACAATTTTACCTACTGGTGGTGGTAAATCTTTGTGTTATCAACTTCCCTCTTTAGTGATGGATGGAACAACTATAGTTATCTCCCCTCTTATCGCACTGATGCAAGATCAAGTTACCTCCTTAAAAAACAATGCGATAGAAGCAGAAATGATTAACTCATCTCAAAGTTCCAAAGAGATTCAAGAGATCATTACAAAACTTTTACATAATGAGATTAAATTACTCTATATTGCCCCTGAGCGTCTTGGAGCCAATGGCTTTATAGAGTTGTTGCAAAGAATAAACATAAACTTTTTTGTGATAGATGAAGCACATTGTGTTAGTGAATGGGGGCATGAATTTCGTGCAGATTATCGTAACCTCTCTCAGCTAAAGCGTAGATTTCCAGATGTCTCTATAGCCGCTTTTACAGCAACTGCAACTCATAAAGTTCAAGAAGATATTGTCCACTCACTCCGTTTAGATGATGCCGTGGAACTCCGAGGGAAAACACTTCGAGATAATCTTACAATCAACTCCCATAAAAGAGTTTCAAATGGACGAAATCAACTTCTTAATTTTTTACAAAAGCATCAAAAAGAGTGTGGTATTGTTTATGCCTTTAGTAGAAAAGATGTAGAGGCTACTGCAGAGTTTCTCTCAAGTCAGGGTTACCGAGTTGGAGCTTATCATGCTGGATTACCAAATGATGTCCGCAATAGTGTATATAAAAAATTTGTATTTGAAGAGATAGATATCGTGGTAGCGACTATCGCTTTTGGTATGGGCATAGATAAATCAAATATTCGTTTTGTAGTCCATATGAGTATGCCAAAAACTATGGAAAATTACTATCAAGAGATAGGTCGTGCGGGTCGTGATGGGCTCCTCTCAGAAACCTTACTTCTTTACACAAAAGCAGATGAGATAAATCGCCGAAGACTTATTGATGATTTGGACAATAATGAGTATAAAAATCTTATGTATATAAAACTAAGTAAAATGTATAGTTTTGCAAACTCTAGTGAGTGCCGACATCAAAAAATTGCAAACTATTTTGATGATGAGATAGAGGTATGTGGAGATATGTGTGATAGTTGCAAAAGAGATGATATTGAGATGCTAGATATACAGCAAAATGCCATGAAAATGCTCTCTGCCATTTATAGATGTGAACAAAAATTTGGAATAAATCATATTATTGATGTACTCCGTGGTTCTAAAAATCAAAAAATTTATCAATTTAACCATGAGAAACTTTCTGTGTATGGGATAGGAAGTGATCTAAGTAAAGATGCATGGGTGGCGGTAAGTGAAAGACTTTTTGAGCTAGATGCTCTTGTTGTTGGAGAGTTTAAAAGTGTCAAGATAACTTTAGATGGTTTAGAGATACTCAAAGCTAAGGTTGCAGTATTTATAGACTCTATCAAACTTCAAAGTGTGAAAAAAGAGCGTAAAAAAGAGCCTATCAGAGATGTTGATGACTCAGTTTTTGAAAGATTTAGACAACTTAGGCGTGAGATATCTTCAAGAGAAGAAGTTCCCGCTTACATAGTCTTTTCAGATAAGACTCTTGTTGACTTTGCCAATAAACTACCTCTTACAAAAGATGAAGCCATGGATGTGAATGGGGTAGGTGAAGTAAAGTTTGAAAGATATGGTACTGAGTTTTTAAAACTATGCAATGAGCTTAAAAACTGATATAATACACAAAAAATAAAGCGACAAGAGTGAAAAAAATATTAATAATAAGTGGTGGTGCTACGGGTGACAACTTCATTCGTAGGGTTATACAGACTTATACTTCAGAAAATATTTATTATGTAGTACAAACAAAAAAAGTAGAGTATAAAGATGCTTCTCCTGCTCGTTTTAAGTTTTATGAATTTGACCCAACTTCATTTTACAAACTTTCAAATCTTTTAAAAATGGAATTTGTTCAAGTTATCATCTCTATGGATGACAAGCAAGATGCCCTAGAATCACTTAAAAATATTCGCTCTATAAAAAATCATCTTCGTGTAGTCTTTTTAAATAATTGGGATTTACAAAATGATGATGTTGACACTATGATGATGAACTCCAATGAAATCATAGCTTCAAGACTCTTAGATTATCTTCCAAATGTCCCTGTGATAGCCCAAAATGTTGGTATTGGAGAGGGTGAGATAATGGAGGTACTTGTACCTTTTGGAAGCTCTTTTGTGTATCGACATATTGGTGCAATCGCACAGAAAAATTGGCGTATTGTAGCTATTTATAGAAACAGAAAACTTATCATGCCCTCAAGAAGACGGATGATTCAACCAAATGATTTGCTTGTCCTTGTTGGTGAACCAAGTGTATTAAAGTCTGTATATCGTGCTATAAAAAGGGAACTTGGACAATTTCCTGAACCTTTTGGTTCAAATCTATACCTCTACATTGATATGGATCATATAAATAAACATACTATAGAAGACTTGGTAAGGCGTGCTGTATTTGCTCATAAAAAGTTTAAACATAACCTTTATATTAAGATTGTGAATCCATCAAATATAGGTATCGTATCGCATATAAAAGAGTATGGGGGGGACAATATTATTGTTGATATCAAGTATGATAGCGTCACTCTAGAAAATACTTTTTTTAATGATATAAAAAATCTTCATATTGGGCTTGTTGTAGTCTCTAAAGAGATTTTTAGAGACACTAAAACAAGAGATATGCTCTATGAAGCCCATGTGCCTGTTCTAAAAATATCAGATAAGTCTTTTTCTGCTGTAAAAGAAGCTTGTGTTATCTTATCTGACAACAAAGACTTAGAAAAAATATCGGCTACTATCTATGATATATCTGAACAGATGGGCTTTAACATAGAGATACATAACTATATAAATGAGCACCAAGGGCAAAAAGAGGAGGTAATAGAACATTTTAACAATCTCTCAACTATATTTTCAAAAAGTATTAAGATAGTAGAAGATAGTGAAAACTCCATACAAGTTTTAAGACAAAAGAAAGATTTTATTCAAATCTTACCTTTTACTTATAAGTTAACAAAAAGTAGATTTTATTCCCTTTTTTCAACTGACAGTGAAAGACTTTATCATAAATTAGATGATTATCATCAGATCTTTATACCTGTGCAGCTTTAAACCCAAATTATATATAAGCATAGGCAAATTTTAGAAATTTTTATTGCATAGTTTGGGTTAAATTTAGGAGTTTATTAGTTTTTTTTAAGTACTATTTATAAAAATAATAAACTAATATTGGAATAATCTGATGCAGGTAAACATCCCCCTTGTAAAAACTATAGATAACTCATATAATATAACTATAGACACCCTCCCCAAGCTTCACTTTGACAAAAAAGTAGCAATCATCACAAATCCTAAAGTCTCAGGGTTGCATCTTGGATATCTTCTCAACAGGATAAGTGCTAAAGAGCTTTATATCATCACCGTACCAGATGGTGAAGAGTATAAAAATCAAGCAAGTATAGATACTATTTTGGAATCACTTTTTAACCATCAGTTTAATCGTAAGTCGATGCTTGTAGCTTTTGGTGGTGGTGTGGTAGGTGACATGACTGGATATGCAGCGAGTATCTACCAAAGAGGGATAGAGTTTATCCAGATACCTACAACACTACTTTCTCAAGTCGATGCAAGTGTTGGTGGTAAGACAGGAATGAACAACAGCTATGGAAAAAACCTTGTAGGCGCATTTCATCAACCAAAAGCGGTTTATATTGACCATCATTTTTTATCTACATTACCAACAAGAGAATTTAGTGCTGGAGTTGCAGAGATACTTAAGATGGCAGTAACCTTCGATAAAAGTTTTTTTGATTTCCTAAAAAAGGCAAATCTTTCAGATGAGGCAGAACTTTTAAAAGTGATTCAAAAAGCAGTTGAAACGAAAGCAAAAGTTGTAGCTTTGGATGAAAAAGAAAATGGTATAAGAGCAGCTCTAAACTATGGACATACTTTTGGTCATGTTATAGAAAATGAAACAGCTTATAAGACTTATCTGCATGGCGAAGCTGTAGCTATCGGGATGGTTATGGCAAATGAATTGGCAGTTGAGATGCAACTTATGAGTAAGAATGAGGCAAGTTCAGTTAAATCTTTATTGCAAAAATATAACTTACCAACTTCTTATAAGATAAAAGATGTAGAACTGTTTTATGAAACATTTTTCTTAGATAAAAAGAGTTCAGACTCTGCGATTACTTTTATCGTTCCAAAAAACATTGGTGATGTTAAGATAACTGATCAATGTTCTAAGGCGCTTCTTTTAAATGTGCTGAATAAATTTGGTGCTGTAGATGCTTAAATATCCTCTTTTTTTATTGCTTTTTTTTACTCTGACCTTTACTCAGGTAGTTGCAGATACTCAGAAGACTTCAAATTTAGAGGCAACGAAAAAAGAGATAGCAGCACAAAAAGAGCTTAAGATTGCTCAGTATCTCACGCTTGTAGAAGAGATAGAACAAAGCATCTCTGAAGAAGCAGTTTGGATGAAAAGTTATGCTACATACTTAACATCTTTGGATGTGGCACAAAATATTACTAAGATGAAAAAAAGAATTAAATATTTAAAAAGAAATAAAAGGAAACAGGGTGCAAAAGAGGAGCTAGATGCTCTTCTTTCAAAAGAGGAGATATTGAGATCTCAAGTTGGACAGCTTAAAGAGCAAAATGCATCACCATTTTCTAATCTGTTACGACCACCTGAGATAGGTGAACCTCCAGTAATCACAAATCCTTTTGATATTTTTTCTGGTATCTCATTTATCAAAAAAATAAATGCTGATTATGAAGAGTATGTTAATCGAAAAAATGAGTTGATAAAGCTTATTATGTTATTGCAAAAAGAGCAAAACATCTATAAAGATATAGAAAGGTTAGATTCTAAGGGGAGATATGTAGCATCAGAAAAAATAAAAAAAAGACAATTAGAAAGATTTGAGAATGCTCTAAGTACCATAGCGGCCGCAGCCGAGGTATATCAAAAAAGGGTAGAAGTTCTTGAAGTGAAGATTAACAAAGATATAGAAGTTCAAGTTTATAAACTTGTCAATATCGGTGTCTTAGTCTTGATAGTCTTTTTTATATTTTTACTTCTTAAAATAGCAGTTAAAAAATATTTTACAGATAATGAACGCTTTTATATGGCAAATAAAGCAATAAATTTTACGAAATACACCATTGTTGTTTTAATAATATTTTTTAGTTATTTGGAAAATGTTGGCTACTTAGTCACTATCTTAGGTTTTGCGTCGGCAGGTATCGCCATCGCTATGAAAGACTGGTTTATGAGTGTACTTGGCTGGTTAGTGATAGTCTTTGGTGGAAGTATTCATGTAGGGGACAGAATCCGTGTAGATATGGATGGTATGAAATATGTTGGTGATGTTATGGATATCTCTCCTCTTCGTATGACCATACTAGAAGATATTACTCTCACAGCTATTACAAAAAATAGACGAGCAGGTAGGATTATATTTGTACCAAATAATTATATCTTCACAAATATGATAGCAAATTATACTCACTCATCACTCAAAACTGTCTGGGATGGAGTGCATCTTACTATAACCTTTGATTCTAATCACAAAAAAGCTATGCATCTAGCTAAAGAGATAGTAAAGAAGTATTCTAAGGGTTATACTGATATAACAAGAAAACAGCTTAACAAGCTCAGAACTAACTATAGTCTTAAAAATACAAATGTAGAGCCACGAATATTTTCTTTTATTGAGCCAAATGGTATTTCCATAGACTCGTGGTATCTGACCAATGCTTATGCGACACTCACACTCAGAAGTGTTATTTCTGTAGAGATTGTAGAGGCGTTTAATGCAGAGGATGATATTACCATCGCTTATCCTACACAAAAGCTTCATATTGTTAGTGAGCCAAAAGAGCCCCCTTTTGACACTTCAGAGGTTGTATAAGTGAAACAAAAAGTTTATTTTAAAACATTTGGATGTAGAACAAATCTGTATGATTCTCAAGTGATGATGGGTGCACTTAAAGAGTATGAAATCACTCAGATTGAAGAAGAAGCAGATGTCGTAGTTCTGAACTCCTGTACAGTGACCAATGGAGCTGATACACATGTTCGTTCATACATCTCTCAGCTAGAGAAAAAATCAGATGCAAAGATATTTTTAACAGGTTGCGGTGCGCATACAAAAGGTGAATCTTTACTAGCAAGTGGGCGGATTCATGGAGTGTTCGGTCAAAGTGAAAAACTTAAAATAGACACACTTCTTAGTAAAGAAAAACCTTTTTATGATCCTGGCGACTTAAACTATGTTGATGAAAGTGTTGTAGATGATTTTGTTGGTAAGAGCAGGGCATTTATCAAGATTCAGGAGGGTTGTGACTTTCGATGCTCTTACTGCATCATACCTTTTGTTAGAGGTGATGCACGAAGCATGGATGAGTCTCGCATCTTAGAACAAATCAAAAGACTTGCCCTAAATGGTTTTGGGGAGTTCATCTTAACTGGTACAAATGTAGGTAGTTATGGAAAACGAACTGATACCTCTTTAGCGAAACTCATGAAAAAAATGGCTCAGATTCGTGGGGTCAGGAGGATTCGGCTTGGCAGTATAGAGCCTATCCAGATAGATGATGAATTTTTAGAGATTCTTGATGAACCTTGGCTTGAAAAACATCTTCATATTGCTTTGCAACATACCTCACCAAAGATGCTTAAACTCATGAATAGACGAAATCTATACAAAACAGATAAGGAACTTTTTGAACTTTTAGCAAGTAAAGGTTTTAGTATAGGGACAGACTTTATAGCAGGGCATCCTGGTGAGAGTGAAGAGATATGGGCTGAAGCAATAGCAAATCTACTCAATCTTCCCTTGACTCATATTCATGCTTTTACATATTCTAAAAGAGATAATACTCCTTCTTCTACTATGAAACCAGAGGTTAACGGAAAAATTGCAAAAAAGCGACTCCATGAGATAGAGGATATTATAAGAGAGAAAAATCTTGTATTTAGAAAAAGTTTTGAGGGTGATTTAGATGTATTGATAGAAAGTAAATCAG
>WFMY01000074.1 GCA_015488855.1 Helicobacteraceae bacterium | reverse complement strand
TGAATGAGGAGTTTACAAAACTATTTCAAAGTATATGACAGGAAGCTTATGAAGAGAATTTGCAATAACAATAGATTTAAACTTCAAAAAGTTAAGAATGGAGATACTGAAATTTATTCAAACAAAAGAGGCATGAGTAAACTGTAAATCTTGCACAAAAATTGAAAAATTCAATACAAACAGAGTCAAAAATATGTAAAGTATGATTTAACAGCCTACAAAGGTGCTTTTGGATTCAAACAAAAATGAGTTTTTTATGAATTTAGAGGTGTGGATAATGTTATGGAATTATTAGGATTTATAAGTATTAGGAAACTTTTTTATAATTTTTGATATAATTTCTGGCTATTTTGTGGCATGAGGATAATTTTGAAAACAAGGCAATATTCAATAAAAGTATTTGAGATAGAATTAGTAGATGAAGGAAAATTCATCGCTTTTTTTGAAAAAAATTATCAATTTTTTCAAAATCATCTCATTGTTATTAATGGAAAAGAAAACAAACAAATAAAAGAGTATCTAAACTCTAAAGAACTTAAACATGTATTCAATTTAACACTACCAAAAAGAGTTTCAGATAAGAGTGTCAATCCTCCAGTTCCTACTCCTCGAAAGACAACTGAAAAAGTACAAACAAATTTAAAGGTTATAGATAAACTTATTCGAAGCGGACAAGAGCTTAAAATTGATGGGGATTTATTACTTCTAAATCGAGTGAATAGTGGAGGAACTATAATTATTAATGGAACTCTCATTATTATACAGATTGTAGATGGTTCTATACGATGTAATGGAAACTTCATGATGCTTCAAGCATCACATAAAGCAAACATTGTTTTTCATGATGTAGAAGTAGATAACAAATATCTGCAAGACAAACTTAAAAAGGTTGAATTGATTAATAATGAAATCGTTATAACACCTGTATTAAAGGAGACAAGTTGGGTATAGTAATAGCAGTAATTAGTGGCAAAGGTGGTGTTGGAAAGACAACGACCACAGCAAATATTGGACTAGGCATCGCACAAAATGGAAAATCTTGTGTCGTTGTTGATTTCGATATAGGGCAAAGAAATTTAGATATGCTTCTTGGTCTTGAGAACCGTGTTGTCTATGATATGGTTCATGTAATGGATGAAAATATCTCTATAAAACAGGCACTTATCAAAAGTAAAATGAGTCCAAATCTCTCATTTTTGGCTGCTTCACAAACAAAAGATAAATCGGTCCTAGATTCTGCTAAAATTAATAAATTGATAAGTTCTCTTAAAGAAGATTTTGATTTTGTTATTCTTGATGCACCTGCTGGGATAGAGAGCGGATATGAGCATACGATAGAATTTGCTGATCGTGCTATTATTGTTGTGAATCCGGAAGTTTCATCTATCAGAGATTCAGATAGAGCTATTGGAATTTTAGACTCAAAAAGTCAAAAAGTGAAAAATGGAGAGGATGTGGAAAAATATTTAATTATCAATAGAATAAATCCACAAATGGTTCAAAGCGGGGAAATGCTTAATAGTGAAGATATTCTGGAAATTTTAAGTATTCCACTTTTAGGAAAAATTCCTGAAGATAAAGCTATTATTGATGCTTCAAATCAGGGAAAGCCAATTGTACTAAATGAATCCTCTTCTGCGGGACAGGCATATAAAAGAGTATCGGCAAGACTATGCAATGAAAAGGTTGATTTTGTGGATGTGGAGACTTTTAATCGTGGTTTTATGCAAAAAATTAAGGAGATATTTACATAATGTTTCCTTGGTTTAAGAAAAAAAGCAGTGCAAAAACTGCAAAAGACAGACTAACAATAGCAATAATGGCAGATAGAACAAATAATACTTTTCCGTTTATTGAAGATTTAAAAGCTGAAATTATAGAGGTTGTCAAAAAATATATCGATGTTAAAAAAGTTCATATACAAAAAGAAAATCATGAAGGTATTGAAGCACTTTCTATTGACATTGAATTAGATAAAAAATAATCATTTAGTCCGATCCATAAAACAGACATGATATTTACTAAACAAAG
The DNA here is from genome assembly GCA_015488855.1 of Helicobacteraceae bacterium. Classification (GTDB taxonomy): domain Bacteria; phylum Campylobacterota; class Campylobacteria; order Campylobacterales; family Sulfurimonadaceae; genus Sulfurimonas. Next base: position 74 of record WFMY01000074.1, on the reverse strand, counting down.
AGCATTATGACAAAAGAAGAAACAGTATAACTTTGCAAGAATGATCCAAAAGCAGCTGCTAAGATGATTTTTAT
>WFMY01000073.1 GCA_015488855.1 Helicobacteraceae bacterium | reverse complement strand
GCTGGTGTGAGTGGTAGGATGGAGCAAGTGAGTGAGAGTCCAAATGTTATAGTGGATTTTGCACATACCCCAGATGGTATGGCTCAAGTGCTTAACGCACTCAAAGAAAAAGAGCTTTTAGTCGTTTTTGGTGCGGGTGGAGATAGAGACAAACAAAAGCGTCCGATAATGGGAAAAGTAGCAGCTTCTTTAGCAAAGAGAGTCTATGTAACAAGTGATAACCCTCGCAATGAAGACCCTCAAACCATAGTTGATGATATCGTAGCAGGGATAGAAGATAAAAGTATCTTTAGTGTGGAACTAGATAGAAAAAAAGCTATCAAGATGGCACTTGATGCACAAGAAGAGGATGAAGTTGTAGTGATACTTGGCAAGGGTGATGAGCTTACACAAATCATCTATGATCAAGAGTTTCCTTTTGATGATAGAGAGATTGTAAGAAAGTTTTTAAAAACCCGCTAATAGATTGTAAAGTGTTTGGTTAGACTCGCATTCATATCGTTAAACTTAAGGGTCGCTGTGATGTTAACATCACCTGCTATGAGTGTTTTTAGGGTGTATTGCGTATAAGTAGTGTTAATGCTTTTTGTATTATCTGTGATAGTTGCTGTCGAGATGGAAGCTACAGTTGTATCTGATGATGTCCAAGATATATTCTGTATGATAGTTTTACTATTGTTTCCATCGGTAAAGTTGCCTTCAGCTTTTAGTACAAGTGTCTGTCCAGTGGTATTGATATCTGATATTATATCCCAAGAGGTATTGGAGTCTAAACCAATTATCTCTACGCTAAGGGAATCCTCTATACCCTTAAAAGATTTGTAGCTTATGGATAAGGTAGAGTTTCCTTCATTGACAAGAGGGAGTACAGTTAAGTCCTTAGAAAGATAAAGCATAGTGAAATCTGATAGTGCCCAGTTAACTTTATCCGTTACAGTTGCGCTTGTGTTATCATCGAAGTAAACTGTAGCGCCTGGAGAATAGAGGTCTGTTGAATACATTTTATAGATAGGTGAACCATTGTCTATACCTATGCGACTTACATCTTTTGTAATGGGAGTTGTTGTGTTGTCTCCACATGAGTTTAGAAGAAGTGTTATTATGATAAATGATAATTTTTTTATATATTTCATAAACCTTCCTTAATATCTGAAGTTAAAGCCAACATAGGCTGAGTAAGCATTTGCAGTATGGACTATAGTTTGAGATATGAGATTCAATCCTTCGTGGGAAATCGCCTTGTACCTATATCCTAATTCTATGTCATAATGTTTAGTTATGGGAATATAAATGCCAGTTCCAAGGTTAAAAGAGCCATAAGAGATGTGCTTATCCAGAGTTCTAGCTACCTTAAAAGAACCAGATCCAAAACCTGCTTTGACAAAAGGCAATACATATATATCAAAATCAAATGATTTGACAAGTGCAACATCAATAGAATATTTGTTTCCATCATATTTTGTAGCTGGGTCGGATGAAAAAATCTTTGATTTGTTTTGGACATATTCAAAATAGATTTCAACGGCATAAGCGTCACGAACTCCATAGCCTGCTTTTAGATTTACAAACGGTGAAGATTCTGTTGCTTTGGCAGTAGTAAAGTTTTCATAGGTCCCACCATAATTCATACCTATGTAAGTTTGTGACTGAGCAAATAGATTTATACAAAAGAAAAAGAAAAGTATGATTTTTTTCAAATAAATGATCCTAGGTACTTAATATTTGTTGAATTATATCTAAAAAGTTATTTCTTAATCAAAGAGGATTTATATTTTGCTATAATTTCGCCAAAAGTATAAAGGAAAAATTATGGGAATCCCTCAACCAGCTTTTTATATGTTTAAATGCGAGCAGTCAGCTCCTCCAGGAATGCCAAAACCATCATGTGTTAGCCAACAAAATCCAGAGTCTCAACAACTATTTCAATACCTTTCTCAAAAACTTATGCAAGAGGGTATTATGGGGACAGTGCAACCAATCCGTACAGGCTGTATGAATCGTTGTTCTTCAGGTCCAGTTATGCTTGTTGAACCAGGTCATACAATGTACACAGCTCTAACTAAAGAAAAAATTGATAAAATTATAAGTGAACATATTATCGGTGGAAATGTAGTCGAAGAATTTGTAATTGATCCTGAACTATGGGATGAGCCTATCTCTCCAACTGATATGAAAAAACAGATGGGTATGTAAACAAGGTCAAGGGTAAATAATGAATATTGAGATGCTTTATAGCAAAATTCACCGTGCAACTGTTACAGATGCAAATCTTAACTATGTTGGTTCAATCACTATAGATGAAGAACTCTTAGAAGCTTCAAAGATGCGTGTTGGTCAAAAAGTAGAGATTTTAAATATCAATAATGGTGAGAGGTTTTCAACTTATACTATCTTGGGTGAGCGTGGAAAACGAGATATCTGTCTCAATGGTGCAGCGGCTAGAAAAGTACATAAGGGTGATAAAGTCATCATTGTTGCTTATGCATCATACAACGAAAAAGATTTAGAGACTTATCAACCAAGGGTAGTCCTCCTTAATGATGACAATAATATCGACGAAATAGTGGATAAAATCTGATGGATTTTAATGATATGAGCAAAATGCTCGAGGGTATGCAAGAAAATGCAGAAAAACTCAAAACCGAACTAGCTTCTAAAACATTTAGTGTAAAATCAGGTGGTGGACTCATAGAGTTGAGTGTCAATGGAAATGGGGAAGTGGTTGATTTGATGATTGATGAGACCACTTTGAGTGATAAAGAGATGCTTCAGATATTACTCATTGGCGCTATCAATGATGCCAATAAAATGGTTCAGCAAAATCAGCAAAGTTCAGCCATAGGTATGCTCGGCAGTATGGGTGGTATGAACCCATTTGGTAACAAATAATGTTAAGAGTGTTTATCGCTCTTAATCTTCTTCTTTTATCTCTACTCGCTTGTAATGGTAGCTACAAATCTTGCAAACTTAAAACTCAAAATCTCAATGTTATTCAAGGTGCTTCTCTTGTTGTTGCACTAAAAAACAATCAAACACTTGTCTATTCGACGCAACAACCTAATGTTACTATTATTAAGCATGATCCATTTTTAAATCTTTATTTACTCAAAAGTAAAAAGTATATAAGATACCCTTTTCGTATAAACAATAAACTTTCCTTAACACAAGCTAGTGTGAGTGACAGCTGTATTACTGAGGGTAAAATAAGAACAAAACAGGTTGGACTGAACACTCTAGCTACCTTTAATGAGCCTATTTTTGCACCAAGTTTGCTTCTTGATAGTTGTTGTAATTTAGAAGGTTTAGTTACACCAAAAGGTATTATCCAAAGGGACTATTTAGAACATTTTATAGATTCTAAAAATAAATATTATGGAGAAATAGGGGTAAGAGTTGTTGATGAAGATAAGTTAATTATTGTCAAGTATGTAAATCCCTTTGACCTGAGTGTTAGGTTCAAAAAAGGTGATTGTATTACTCATGTGAATGGAAAGAAGATTCTTGATGCATCTGATTTTATGAAGCATGTTTTGTTTGCTAAAGTAGGAACTCAACTGAAAGTGATGGTTGTTAGGAATGGTAAAAAAATCTTAGTAAAAGCAACACTAAAGCAGCGTTTTGGCGGTGGAGTGATTAGTGATACTTTCTTAGAAGCAAAGGGACTTTACTTTAATGAAGATTTAACCTTACTGAGTGTTGGAAAAAAATTTAAAAACTTTGGTTTACATATTGGAGACAGACTTATTCAAGTTAACGGAAAAAAGGTAACAAAAATCGAAGATATAAGGATATATATAGATGATTTCAAACATTTTGCATCACTTCTTTTTACACGAAACGATTTTCAGTTTTTTGTTCATATAAATCCATAACGGCAATTCTTCGCCTTAAAATCTGCACTATATGTTGTTCTTTTTCTGCTTATTATAATATCTCCAATTTATCTTGTATTATTTTACCATTTAAGAATATAAATATTTTTGAAATTGATTATTTTTCTTGGGGACATTATAGATAACTTCACTTACTGGTCTTAATCCAATTTATAGATAGTCTGGTTCTTCAATTCAGTCAGGTTATAAAATTGCAAAGACTGGAGCCAGTCTTTATCGAAGTGTATTATTTATGTCGGTTGTTACTGCTGTTGAGCATGATAAAAACTTTAAAGCCTTTTATGAAAGATTAAAGGATAATGGAAAGCATACAACATCTGCTCAAATCGCAGTAATGAGAAAAATAATATTAACTGCACACTCTTTGTATAAAAACAACAAAAGATATGATGAAAATTTTAACTCTCAAGAAGAAGTCGCAGTGGAATAAATTTTAGAAAAAGTGTTACTATTGGTATCATTATTGATAAAATTTAAGCGTGGATACTCTCTTTTGTTTGCATTTAAGCACAGTTCGTTTTGTAATCTAAAAATAGACTCTCAACTGGTATATGAAGTTGTTTATGTAAATTTCTTATCATTTCAATAGTTAATTTTCTTTTTTTATTGAGTATTTCAGATACTCTTGATTTACTTCCAACTATTGTCACTAAATCTTTTTGTTTTAAACCCTCTTGTTCCATTCTAAACTTGATAGCTTCAATAGGGTCAGGCACATCTATTTTGTAGTGTTGTTCTTCATAAGCTTCAACTAAAGTCGTAAGGACTTCTAGCTCATCCATTTGTGGTGTGTTTGGCTTAGCATCCATTAGACTTTCTATATAGCTTAATGTTTGAGAATAATCTTCTTCGTTTTTAATAGGTTTAATATTCATTCTATAACTCCTCAATACTTATTTTGTCATACTGTTTGTGTGTTCCAATAAATTTAATAAAAACAATTTTTGCATAATAATTTATTGTAACTATTAATCTATATTTGTTTCCTGCTATATTAAAGACAATCTTTGTGTCGCCAATAATACTAGCATTACGATACATCTTTTTAATTTCATTAGGATTACTCCAATTTAGTTTTAAAACCTCTTTATGCCAAGACTCTAGAGCATTTTTGCAGTCTTGATATTTTGATTGTTCATAAAAATCTTTTAGTGTCTTTTTTGAAATTATTCTCATAAGAGTATTATACTGTAGTTCCCATTAATGGAACTTTAACTTTAGGAAATAAATTTTGGAATGTATGCTAACGGTCGAAGATAGCCGATAAATTTCCGTTAGGTAATTTATTGGCGACTACTCTATTTTGTTAAACCTCTTCAGTTAATTTTATCACTTCTTCAATTATACTTTTAATATCTAAAAGTTCAATATAATCATTATAACACCATGAATAATTATCATTCGTACTTTCTGAACCTGAACTAATATAATACGCTCCAAAGCATTTTTGATTGTCAACAAAATATGGTATCAAAAGATAATCAGAAAATCTTTCTGTTGTGTGTTTTACATTAAAGCTTTGTTCTCCATTTTCACCTAACCGTTTTTTATCTTCTAATAGTGTGAATAACCAAAAATTGATGAAATATCACCTCTGTTAATTTTATCAATTTCTAATTTAGTATGCTAACTTTTTAGATATTTCTATATCTTGTTTTATTAATAAATTAATAATTTTATTTAAAGAAAAATCATCTGTTTTATTTTTCATTTTTTTTATAAAGAAGCTTTTAACTTCTTTATCTAGGTAAATTGGTATATCTAACTCTTCAATTGGTCTGTAGAATTTACCTTGTTCTGCATCTGTAAAGTCATATTCTTTTTTCATTTTGGACACCTTTTTTGATATACTTGTTTCTCTTTTTTTGTTGCTTTTCTTGCACTTATTATTCTGACAAATTCTGTTCCGTCATCATTTCTGAATGTATGAATAATTAATAATAAAGTTTCATTTAATGACTTACCTAATAATACCCATCTATCTTCATTTTCTGAGTGCTCATCATCAAATCTATTTAAAGCAAATTGGTCTGCAAATACATACGAAGCTTGTTCAAATGTTATACCATGCTTCTGTATATTGATTTTTTCTTTATTTTTATCCCATTCAAATTTCATAATACAATTATATCTAAAATATTTAATTTTAAATAATCATTTAATTTTCAGTGAAACATAACGATTGTCGTGAGCAATAATTTTCCCGCTAGGGTAAATTATTGGTCTCTTCGTACTTGTTATACTTCTTGTAGCTTTTTTCTTAGAAGTGCATTGATAAGTGTCTGATATGGTACTTTTTGCTCACTAGCAAGTTTTTTGAAAAATAGAACTATATCGTTATCTAGTCTTAGTGAAACAGGTATTTTTTTAGGTTCATAAAATCTACCACGTACACCATCACTAAAATCATACTCATCCAACATTTCATAATCATCAAATTTTTCTCTTTCTTTAATGTTGCTCATAAAAAATCCTTTCTTTTTGATTAGCTTTTCTTGCACTAATGATACGAATAATCTCTTCTCCGTTGTCATCAAAGAATATATTTGCAACAATTAAGATTTTATCTTTTGTTGTTGTGCCTAATGTTATCCATCTCTCTTCAAAATAATCAAAACGATGGTCAAGTTTTGAAATATGCATAGGATCTAAGAATACTTCTTTTGCTTCTTCAAAAGAGACTTGATGTTTTTGTACATTTAATTTACTTTTTTCATCATTCCATTCAAATTTCAAAGTAAGCCTTTTCATTGGTATGATTTAATTATAGCAAAAATGTATTTACATTGTCAATATTTATGTCGTGAGTATAACGACTGACTTGAGAAATAGTTTTCCCGCTAGGGTAAACTATTTGTCTCCAAGGTTTTGTTATATTTTGACTCATAAAAAGTAGAGATTCACTCGCAAAGGCTGTAGCTATGCAGTTTTTTTATATTCTTTTAAATAATTTAATAAGCACTCTGGAGTCTCTGCATATTGGGATAGTCCAGAAATTGCATAACTTACATCAAAAATTAAAGAACAATTACACTTCTTCTCAAATATACTCGAATCTTTTTTACATATTTCATTCTTTAACTTTTGTAAAAAAGTAATCATAAACTTTATCTCAAATTTACCTCTAAAAATACATTCTTTGTTAGAAATATTAAAGAAAGTTATCTTTTCATTTAAGATGTGTTCTTCAATTTTAGGAGCATTAGGGAATAAAGTACTTTCTATATAT
>WFMY01000072.1 GCA_015488855.1 Helicobacteraceae bacterium | reverse complement strand
GGAAAACAGATTATATTGACTGCAGATAAACATCCAAAAAAGATAGCTGGGCTTGAAAAAAGACTTCAAAGTAGGTTTGAACATGGACTCGTAGCAGATATCCAACCACCTGAACTTGAAACAAAGATAGCTATCATCAAAAACAAATGTGAACTAAACAAAGTAAATCTTACACCAGAGATCATCAACTACATAGCTACGGTGATAGAGTCAAATGTTCGTGAGATAGAGGGCATCCTCTCAAAACTTCATGCCTATTCACAACTGATGCATGTTGACATAGACTTAGAATTTACAAAAAATGTACTCAAAGACCAAGTTCAAGAAAACCGTGCAAATCTTACTCTTGATAACATTACAAAATTTGTCTCAAAAGATTTAAATATCAAACCAAGTGAAATTCGTTCTAAAGGGAGAAGTAGAAATCTTGTTTATGCAAGAAGAATATCTATCTATCTTTGTAGAGAACTCACTCAAAACACCATGCCACAACTTGCTTTGTATTTTGGTATGAAAGATCACACTGCCATAAGTCATACTCTAAAAAAGATAAATTCCCTCATGCAAAATGATGAGGACTTTAAAGTAAAAATCGAAGAATTGACAAATAAAATCACTGCAAATAGTTAAAATTGTATTAAAAGTAAAAAAAAGATATAATCTCTTATGTGAAGCAATGTGAATTGGGTTATTCATATTCATCACATAAGTATTTACCAGTGTAGAGGATTAGAATGGTGTTATTCACTTATTCACATCCCCCTACTACTAGCTACTAAAAATATATAAATATATAGGAAAATATATGCTCATAAATATTTCAAAATCTGTATTAGAAAATATCCTAATATCAGCACAACCATTTTTAGAAAAAAAAGATACATCACAAATAACATCTCATATCTATTTAGATGCTTCAAATAACCAGCTTACATTAAAAGCTACTGATTATGAGATAGGCTTTTTAGTCACTACTGAGAATGTAAATATAGAACAAATTGGCTCAGTTACAGCTAATGGTAAAAAGTTTTTAGATATAGTCCGCATACTTAAAGATGACAATATAAAACTAGAACTTAAAAATGATACTCTCTTTATCTCTCAATCTCATTCAAAATTTAAACTTCCTGTATTTTCACACAATGAATTTCCTGAATTTCCATCTTATGAAGGAAAAGCTCGTATATCTATAGAATCTCATGCCCTTATAGAATCTCTTAAAAAGATTACACCAGCTATAGACAACAATAACCCTAAATTTGAACTCAATGGTGCTCTCATAGATATAAAAACAGATAGCATAAACTTTGCATCTACAGATACAAGAAGACTTGCTATTGTTAACATTCCTAACTCTGGAGCTGCAGAAATTTCTATTATTGTTCCTAAAAAAGCTATTGTAGAGATTCAAAAACTTTTCTTTAATGATATTGAACTTTATTATGATGAAACAAATCTTATCATTCATTCTAAACAATATACATTTTTTACAAAGCTCATCAATGGTAAATTTCCTGAATATTCAAGAATAATTCCTAAAGATATTACACATAATTTAGTATTACCAAAGTCAGAAATAATTAGTGCTATAAAACAAATAACTACTATTTCTATAGATGTCAAAATTACTTTTTTAAATGACACCATTACATTTGAGAGTTTAAGTGATGATAATATAGAAGCAAAAACAGATATCAACTTTAGTACAGGTTTTGATGAGGTATTTAGCATAGCGATCAACTCCAGATATCTTTTAGACTTTTTAAACTCTATCAACACATCAGAGTTCAACATAGGACTCAATGAAAGTAATCTTCCATTTATACTGAGTGATGAAAACTTTAAAACGATAGTTATGCCTATCGTTATTTAGATATATATCAATAAGCATTATAGTGAATATAAGTTATAATGCATATAGATTAAAACTAAAGGATATAAAATGCTTTAGTTGTGGAGTAACAGATATTCAAACAAAACCATCTCTCATAAATCAAACTTTTAGAAAAATTTAGCTAAAATGTCTTCAATAATGCCAAGCATGGCAAAAAGTGGAGATATTTAATGGAAAATTACGGCGCTAGTAATATTAAAGTCCTTAAGGGACTTGAAGCTGTTAGAAAAAGACCAGGGATGTACATCGGTGATACAGGTCATCGTGGATTACACCACTTAGTATATGAAGTGATAGACAATTCTATTGATGAGGCTATGGCTGGACACTGTGATACTATCAAGGTAACTCTTACAAAAGAGGGTACTTGTAGAGTGAGTGATAACGGTCGTGGTATCCCTACTGGTATGCATCCAACTGAGGGAATGTCAGCTGCTACTGTTGTTCTTACTGTACTTCATGCTGGTGGTAAGTTCGATAAAGATACATATAAAGTATCTGGTGGACTTCATGGAGTTGGTGTTTCTGTTGTAAATGCACTTTCTTCAGACTTAAAAATGACTATTTACCGTGAGGGTGAGATATTTGAGCAAGACTTTAAAGAGGGTATTCCTCAAGAAGCTTTAGCTATCACAGGTAAGACTCGTAAGCATGGTACTACTATTGAGTTTTCACCAGATGCGTCTATATTTACTGAAATTACAACTTTTGAGTATGAGTATTTAGCTCGCCGTTTTAAAGAGTTAGCATATCTAAATCCTTTCATCACAATTATCTACGAAGATGAAAGAACGGGAACAAAAGAGAGTTATCACTTTGAAGGTGGTATAGCACAGTATGTTGCAGATATGAATAAAAAGCAAGAAGTATCAAAAGTATTTTCTTTTTCTGCAGAGATCGAAGATATAGAATTTGATGTAGCTCTTATGTACAATGATACATATGAAGAAAAATTAGCTTCTTTTGTAAATAACATCAGAACTCCAAACGGTGGTACACATGAAGCAGGTTTCCGTGCTGGTCTTACTCGTGTCATCTCTAACTACAACTCTAAAAATGGTGCTGCAAAAGAGAAAGATGTAAAGATATCTGGTGATGATGTTCGTGAAGGTCTTATTGCCATAGTATCTGCTCGTGTACCTGAACCTCAGTTTGAGGGTCAAACAAAAGGGAAACTTGGAAACACTTATGTTCGTCCACTTGTTCAAAAACAAACCTATGAACTTCTTTCCAAATATTTTGAAGAAAACCCTATAGAAGCCAAAGCTATAGTACAAAAAGCTCTTGCCGCTGCTCGTGGTCGTGAAGCTGCAAAAAAAGCAAGAGAACTTACGCGTCGTAAAGATGTGATGAGCGTTGGAACACTTCCTGGTAAGTTAGCTGACTGCCAGTCTAAGGATGCAACTATCTCTGAACTTTATCTCGTGGAAGGGGACTCTGCAGGTGGTTCAGCGAAACAAGGTCGAGATAGAGTCTATCAAGCGATTTTACCACTTAAGGGTAAGATTTTAAATGTCGAAAAAGCTCGTTTAGAGAAGGTTTTAAAATCAGAAGAGATTACGAACATGATTACTGCTATGGGTTGTGGCATCGGTGAAGAGTACAAAGAAGAAAAACTTCGTTACCATAAAATCATCATCATGACCGATGCGGATGTTGATGGATCTCACATCCAAACTTTACTCCTTACTTTCTTCTTTAGACATTTTCGTGATGTTGTTGAAAAAGGCTATTTATATCTAGCGCAACCACCACTTTTCCGTTATAAAAAAGGTAAAAAAGAGATCTACTTTAAAGATGATAGAGAGATGAATGACTTCCTTATTGACAATGGAGTTGAGTCTTTAGAGGTTGACTCTATAGGGCATCAAGATCTTGTCTCTTACTTTAAAATGGTTGATCATTACCGTGGCTCACTTGTAGCTTTAGAGCGTAGATACGCACTTGTAGATCTTATTCGTCATTTTATTGAAAATCCAGATCTTATTGGTTTAAGTATTGAAAAAATGTATGATGAAGTTGAGAAATTTTTAACTCAAACAGGTAACAATATTTTAACTAAGACTGTAGGTGAAGATAGTATTCACCTTTTTGTTCAAACAAAAGGTGGTATGGAAGAGCTCGCTATCAATGATGAGCTTTTTGCAGCGCCACACTTTAATGAAGCCTCATTTGTTTACAAAAAGATACAGGAATGGGATATTAAGTTTGAAGATGATATCTTAGAAGTGCTTCAAAGTGTTATAGATTTTGCAAATAAAGGTGCATATATCCAACGCTACAAAGGTCTTGGTGAGATGAACCCTGAACAACTTTGGGAAACAACTATGACACCAGAAAACCGTGTACTTCTTCAAGTAAGCATCGAAGATGCAGAGGTTGCTTCAGATGCTTTTACTCTTTTCATGGGTGATGAGGTTGAACCACGCCGTAACTACATCCAAATGCATGCAAAAGATGTAAAACACCTAGATGTTTAAGAGCATCTAAACTCTCTAATGCTTTTACCAAAAACGAAAGAGAGAGAGTACCGTTTTAAGTTAGCTCTTAGGATGGGAATCCCTATTTTTGGGCTTGTGCTAGCTCTTATATCTCATACTCTTATCACTTCATATGAAAACTTAAGTGCATCTTTTTATATAGAATCGATCATAGTTTTAGTTTTTAGTATATATTTTATCTTTTATCTTATCTATCACGGTTTTGAGACAAAGATTACTCATAGTGTGACTAATGCCTTTACAAAAGAGTATCTTTATGAATATCTTAGTAAAGAGATAATCACTAATAAAGAGTACACACTAATCCTCATTAGTTGTGATAATATAGAAGATATAAATACTCGTTACGGAATCCAAAATGGTGACAAGGTTCTTTATGAAGTGAGTAGATGGATATCAAAATATCTCAAAAGCAAGAAAATCATTAATTACCCTTTTGGGCATATTAAAAATGGTGATTTTGTAGTTGGGCTCAAGGGTACTAAAGAACAATATACTACCATTATGGAGTTAATGTGTCTTAAGAGTGATGAGCTTAAAGTCAATGATATAGAGGTAAACATCTCTGGTGCTATCAATGACACAACCTACTCTTACAACTTAGACTATCTTATTGAAAATCTTTTTGAGATACAAAAACAAAATAGAAACCATAAGATACAAAGTTCAAAATACGAAGAGATAAGCCCAAGTGAACTAGAGAGTTTTGTGATCAAAGCATTGGCAAACAAATCATTTGTAATGAAAAAACAAGCTATCATTGAGGATGATAAAGTCGTAATGAATGAGTACTTTGTAAAGTTAATCACCCCCTGTGGGAAAGAACTCCACCCAAAAGCATATATGAAAATCTTGGATAAACTGAGACTCATGGTAGATTTTGACCTGATGATATTAAGAAACACTATAGAAGAGTTTGCAGTAGAAAGCCAAGAGATATTTGCTTTAAATATCTCTCCAACTAGCATAAGAAACTATAAATTTTTGAGTGAATTTAAAGAGTTATTTAAAAAAAATAAAGATCTTCAACATAAAATCATGTTCATTCTCAATGAGAGAGAATACTACTCAAGAATAGATAGATACAAAGATATACTTGATACTTTACGAGCAGAGGGTGTACTCATAGCCTTAGACAAACTCGGGGCATCTCATACGAGCTTTTTATATTTTAGAGAGTTAAATGTGGATGCAGTTCGTTTTGGTGCACACTATACCAAAAAACTTGATGAAGATGACCAAATTATACTTGGTGGATTTATAAAAATGGCAAAAGATAGAGATGTTAAAACATGGGTGAAGATGATAGAAGACCAAGATAAAAAAGAGAAAGTCATTTCCTTAGGTATAGACTATATTCAGGGCAAATATCTAGCGCCATTAGAAAAACTAGAAGGATGAAAATGAAATACGGTGAAAAAGAGATAAGAGATTTTGATATAGAAAAAGATTTGGAGATATGGCCTAATGAGCATAAAAAAGATTATCTCATCAAGGTGACACTGCCTGAGTTTATGGCACTATGCCCTAGAAGTGGTTATCCAGACTTTGCGACTATATATATAGAATATACTCCAGATGAGTTTGTAGTAGAGCTCAAAGCTCTCAAACTCTACATTAATTCTTTTATGTTTAAACATATCTCGCATGAAAATTCTGCCAATGAGATTTATGATGTTATTTGGGAGAAAATCAAACCAAAGAGTCTAAAACTTATAGCAGATTTTAAACCTCGTGGCAATGTTCATACTATCATAGAGATTGATAGTAAAGATTTATAACTTCTTCTTTGGTCTTTAGTCCACTCTTGAGTTGTGCATCATAGAGTGAGGCAAGTATCTCTGAGAACTTTTTAGAGGGATTGAGACCAAGTTGTATTAAGTCTCTTCCTTTGATAAGCATTGGTTCTGGATTGCTGAGTATATTTAGTCTTTTAGCTTTTTTGTAGATATCTCTTGAGTGAAATCCTTGTGCATCTAAGAGTAGGCAGAGTTCACTTATTTTTGAAGTAGTTGCTAATTTTTTGAGGCTGTAAGTATTATCATTGTTCTTTAAAATTTTTAAATCTTTTTGCATTATGATGATGGTATCTGAAAACTTTTTTTTGTTGGTAAGTTTGAGTAAAAATGAGTTTATTTTTTTTTCATCAAGTGGATAGCAAAGTAAAACTAACAAAAGTTTGATGTTAGTTTGTGCATCTACTTTTTTGTTAGTTATAAAATAATCTAAAGAGGAGAGAGTTTTTTCTAGCACTGCATCTTCAAAAATAAGTTCAGGAAAAAAGTGAGTCGCATCAATATCTTTTAAAAAGTAAAAACCTAGTGATGGTTTGTCTGTGTTTAAAAAAAGTTTTTTAAACTCCTCATATATCCTCTCTTTGGGTAGTTGATCTAAGAGATTATCGACTACCATTTGACGACATAGTCTGAGAGTATCTTGTTCTACATCTAATTCAAACCTAGCTACCATCCCCATGGCACGAAGCACTCTTAGGGGGTCTTGTATAAAGCTTTTTTTATCGACCATCTTGAGTATTTTATTGTGCAAATCTTGGAATCCACCAAAGGGATCTAAAATCTTTTTGGTTAAAGTATCATAGCCCATAGCGTTGATGGTAAAATCTCTTCTTGAAGATGCACTTGTAAAGTTAAGTTCTTTTTTTGTGGTGACTTTAAATCCACGATGACCAGTGGAAGTTTTGTTGTCGATTCGAGGCATAGAAAAATCAATATCTAGCCCCTTGTAGTGAAGCTTACAAACTCCAAAGCTTTTGCCAACAAGATTGACTTCACCAAACTCTTGAAGTATATTTATAAGTGCATCTATCTTTGATAAACCATAGACTTCTATATCTATATCTTTTGATATTTTTGATAAAAAAAAGTCTCTTACATAACCACCAACTATGATGGCTTTAAGATTAAAATCATCAAGTTTATCAAATATTTCTTCTAATTTATTTGGATATTCAAACTTTTTATGGATCATGCTTTAGACCAGAATATATTGAATTTGCTTAATTTCTTTGTATTATTCCAATATTGAAGTAAATATTGTTCAAATAAAAATATAATAAGCGATGGTAATGGTATCATAATTGTAATAAATGCCTATTAAAGAGGATTTAATCAAAATATCATAATTATTTGGGTATAATTCGCGAAAATTAAGTCGGAATATTCCCACGAACCTACGAAGGAAACACTTAGCATGCAAAAGATTAGAAATATCGCTGTTATAGCACACGTTGACCACGGTAAAACTACACTCGTTGATGGACTTTTAGAGCAGTCTGGTACATTTGGTGATCATGAAGCACATGATGAAAGAGCAATGGACTCAAATGATTTAGAAAAAGAGCGTGGAATTACGATTTTATCTAAAAATACAGCAATTCGTTACAAAGATTATAAAATCAATATTATCGATACTCCGGGTCACGCTGACTTCGGTGGAGAGGTTGAGCGTGTTCTTAAGATGGTTGATGGTGTTTTAGTGCTTGTTGATGCTTATGAGGGTGTTATGCCACAAACAAAGTTTGTTGTAAAAAAGATGTTAGCTCTTGGTAAAAAACCAATCGTTGTTATCAACAAGATAGATAAAGACTCTGCTGATCCAGACCGTGTAGTAGATGAGATGTTTGACCTATTTGCAGATATGGACGCTACAGATGACCAACAAGATTTTCCTATTATCTATGCTGCTGCTCGTGATGGTATAGCTAAGATGGATATGAGTGATCCTGATGGAAACCTTGAGTGTATTTTTGAAGCTATCATCAACGATATTCCAGAGCCAGAAGGCGATGCTGCTAACTCACTTCAAGCACAAGTATTTACACTTGATTATGACAACTATGTTGGTAAAATCGGGATTAGCCGTATTTTCAATGGTACGGTTAACAAGGGTGACAATATCATGTTGGCAAAAAGCGATGGTGAAATGGTCAAGGGGAAAATCTCTAAACTTATCGGTTTTCATGGTCTTAGCCGTATGGAGATTGACCAAGCAGAGGCTGGAGATATCGTAGCATTTGCTGGTATGGAAACTGTAGATGTTGGTGATACTGTTGCAGATCCTGCCAATCCTGTAGCACTTGACCCAATGCACATCGAAGAGCCTACACTAACAGTTATCTTCGCAGTCAATGATTCTCCACTTGCTGGTAAAGAGGGTAAACATGTAACTTCTAACAAACTTCGTGAGCGTTTAGAGTTTG
>WFMY01000071.1 GCA_015488855.1 Helicobacteraceae bacterium | reverse complement strand
AGTTGTACAAGTTGTTGCATTTTTTCATTGAACTCGGTGTAAGTCATAAGCTCTTCGCCAACCCAACCTAAGCACTCAAACTTCCCATAAAGTTTGATTGAACGATCTAGTAAATCTGAGAGTGTGTAGTTATCTAAATTGTCATAGGGGTAGTTATTAGTAGTCATTTCTTAGTTCTTCTTTTGGAATACTTTAGTATTATTATACATAAAAAAAATAGAAGTAATCCTTTAGTTAAGATAAATGTGACAATAAAGTGATTTTTCTTTAGAGAATGGAACATTTTGAGCAGACGAAATAAAGATAGAAAAAACCCAAATAAAAATCGAAAAACTGTCACTTTTAGTGAAAAAGATTTTTTACCTACTACAAGAGAGGAGATGGATGCTCTTGGTTGGGATCAGTGTGATGTCATCCTTGTAAGTGGAGATGCCTATATTGACTCACCTTTTATAGGGGTAGCTATGGTTGGACGCATGTTAGAAAAGCTTGGCTACAAGGTAGGGATGATAGGTCAGCCAGATGTAAAAAGTGCTGATGACATCAAAAGACTTGGTGAACCAAAGCTTTACTGGGGTGTGAGTGGTGGAAGTGTAGATAGCATGGTGAGCAACTATACAGCAACTAAAAAGTTTAGAAACTCAGATGACTACACTCCTGGAGGAAAAAATGATAAAAGACCAGACCGTGCTTTAAGTGTATATTGCAATCTAATCCGACAACATTTTAAGGGAACAGTTCCATTAGTGCTTGGCGGGATAGAAGCAAGTCTAAGAAGAGTAACACATTATGATTATTGGGCTAACAAACTAAAAAAACCTATTTTATTTGATGCTAAAGCTGATATCCTTATCTACGGTATGGGTGAGATAGCACTAGAACAACTTACTTATGCTATCGCAAATGGGGATGACTATAGAGATATACGAGGTGTTTGTTATATCTCAAAAGAACCAAAGTTTGAGTATATTCAGCTTCCCTCGCATCAGGAGTGCTTAGATGTAAAAGAGCGTTATATAGACCTTTTTGACTCGTTTTATGATAATAATGACCCCATCTCTGCAAATGGGCTGTGTCAGAGTGTAGATACAAGATACCTCATTCAAAATCCTCCTTGTGATTATCTTGATGAGGCAGAGATGGATGCAAACTCTAATCTTCCTTTTACTCGTGAACTCCATCCTTACTATGCAAAAGCGGGTAAAGTGAAATGTTTGGAAACTATCAAGTTTTCCATCATGACCCATCATGGATGTTGGGGTGAATGTAATTTTTGTGCCATAGGTGTGCATCAAGGCAGAACTATCCGTACGAGAACTGAGGGCAATATCTTAGAAGAAGCAAAAGAGTTTAATAAGTACAAAGATTACAAGGGCATCATCAGTGATGTAGGAGGTCCTACAGCCAATATGTATGGATACGAGTGTGGAAAAAAACTCAAAAAAGGTACCTGTGATGATATCCGTTGTGTTGATGCTAATCGTTTATGTAAAGCGATGCATGTTGACCATGGACGCAATATAAATCTACTGAGAAAAGTAAGGGAAGTTGAGGGTGTACGAAAAGCATTTGTAGCATCTGGTGTAAGATACGACCTTATAACTGCAGACAAAAAACATGGTTATAGTTACCTTAAAGAGATGGTAGAGCATCACATATCTGGACAGATGAAAGTAGCCCCTGAACATACTCAGCAACATGTTTTAGAACTGATGGGTAAACCTGCTAAAGAGACTTTGGTTGATTTTAAAAAGATGTATGATAAACTCAACAAAGAGAGTGCCAAGCAGCAGTTTTTAACCTACTATCTTATAGCTGCACATCCTGGTTGCGAAGAGAAAGATATGCATGAACTCAAGCGTTTTACAACTGATGAACTCAAAATGAACCCTGAACAAGCTCAGGTTTTTACGCCTACTCCAGGAACATATTCGGCTGTGATGTACTACACAGAGCTTGATCCTAAAACGCGTAAAAAAATCTTTGTTGAAAAAGATACCAAAAGAAAAGAGAAACAAAAAGAGATAGTTGTGAAAAAAGATAGTTTTGCAAGTGGATTTGCCTCTTAAAGTATTCATTAAAGTGATAAAATAAAAAATTATCGCTTTAACATGCAAAAAATGTTCCAACTCTTATAAACCTTTCAGTTTTATTTGCTTACAATACACTCATAAATAATTTAATTTTAATAAATGGCGAATATAATGCGTATAGATAAATTTTTAAATAGTATAAATATTACAAAAAGGCGTTCTGTTGCTCAGGATATGATTGCAAATAAGGTAGTGCTTATAAATGATGTTGTTGTAAAAGCAAGTAAAAATGTAGAGCTTGGAGATATTATTACCATTAATTATCTTAGTGCAGCAAAAAGATATCAGGTATTGCAAATCCCTACAACAAAATCAACTCCAAAATCTTTACAACACCAATACATAAAGGAACTATAAAGATGACCTACCAAGAGAGTAAGATACAATTTGAGAGATTGTTTGCTCACGAGATGAGTGATGCGTTGATGAGAGAATTTTTGATAGATATGACCTTAGATAAACACACTTCTGTAGAGTCTATCGCTGCTGCTGCGGAGGTGATGCGTTCACATGCTTTGGCTCTGCCCATATCTAAAGAATTGAGCGAAAAATCTTTAGATATTGTTGGCACTGGTGGAGATAAGATAGGCAGTTTTAATATATCTTCAACGGTAGCTCTCTTAAGTAGTGCCTGTGGGAGTTCTGTTGCAAAACATGGAAGTCGCTCTGTAACATCCAAAAGTGGAAGTGCAGATATGTTTGAATCCCTTGGTGTAAGACTAGATTTAAGTATAGCTCAAAGTGCAAAGCTCTTAGAAGAGAGTGGATTTTGTTTTATGTTTGCAGCTAACCACCATCCTGCTATGAGTTTTATCATGCCAGTGAGAAAGAGTATACCTGAGAAAACAATATTTAATATACTAGGACCACTGACAAATCCAGCAGGTGTTAAAAAATCTCTCCTTGGAGTTTTTGATAAAGATTTTATCTCTAAAATGGCAGAAGCATTAAAAATAAATGGTGCACAATCTGCACTTGTAGTCAGTTCTCGTGAAGGTTTGGATGAGATAAGTATTTCAGATATCACTTATGCGTCATTATTAAAAGACGGAATTATACGAGAGTTTGAGATAGATGCACAAGAGTATGGAATAAGAAAGGTGCCTCTTAAAGCGATAGTAGGAGGTGATGCACAACAAAATGCACAGATACTTCACAATATTTTTAACTCAACTGCTACTGATGCACAACGAGACATTGTGATGATAAATACTGCTTCGGCTTTGATGGTAGATGGCTTAGTAAGAGATATTCAAGATGGTTTAGAGATGGCAGATGAGGCGATAAGATCTGGTAAAGCCAAAGAAAAATTAGAAAAAATCATTGAGATATCAAATAAAATATGAAAAAATATGAACTAAACTTGAAGCAACTCCCT
>WFMY01000070.1 GCA_015488855.1 Helicobacteraceae bacterium | reverse complement strand
TCACGCTCTTTTTTATTTTCAATAGCAATTTTTGCTATTGTTGATTTGTTATCATCCATCACAATGACAGTTGAGTTTTCAACTTTTAGGTGTTCTTTCCCCCATAGTCCTTCCACTTCATCGAGTCTAAGCATTACCTCTGCTGAACTTGGTTTCTCTTTTGAATCATCTCTAGTATCGATAATTTCTAATCCACCAATCCGTTTTTGCAGTTTATAGGGGCTATATTGTTTGATAGCTAAGTATATTCTCTCACTTTTATGTGCTGGCATTGCTCTTTTCATCTCTAAAACACCCATAACTAAAAATGCACTAAAAAATGCAAATATGAGAACTTTTTTAACATTCATCTATTTTCTCCATTGTTTTATATAATTTTTTGCTTTTTCATCAAGCATTTTCATTCGCTCTTTACCTTTTGGTAAAGTTTTTCTTAGCTCTTTCATCTCTTGTAAAAATACTCCGATGCTCTCAGGGATAGCATCTTCTAGGAACATTCTAATTCTTTTTGCCATAGCTGGTGATGCTCCTGAAGTGGAGACCGCTATGGTTAAATCATCTTTTTTTATGTAAGATGGAAAGATAAAATCGCAATAATCTACAGAATCAACCGAATTACATAAACAATTATACTCTTTTGACTCAGTAAATATCTCCCCTTGGAGTGGTATATCATCTACTGCTACAATAACGACAGCATAGTCTCTTATGTCACCTTGCTTATATGGACGCTTTTTGTAAGAGAGGTTGTTTGCTTTTATGATGCTAAGCATCTTTGGCAAATACTCTACAGAGATAAGCTCAATATCTGTTGTAAAATCAAGGAGATGCTCTAGCTTTTCTTGGGCAATAGCACCACCACCAACTATAAGTATTTTTTTATTGTCAAGTTTAATAAAAGCTGGAAAGTAAGCCATCTTTGTCCTTTGCGTAAAGCGAAATGGTATCATATCTAAGCTAAAATGCACATCTATTGACACATATCAAAAGGATTTAATATAAAATCTACTACAATCTTTAAAATTAAAAAAATATTATAAAAGAGAAGAAAATGAAAGATGAAATATTATCAAGAATCCAAAAGAAGTTTCCTTTAGTAGCTAAGCCATTTGAGGTAATAGCAAAGGAGTTAGACATAAGTGAAGATGAGGTACTCAAGATTCTTCAAGAGCAAAAAAAAGAAAATATTATCCGTCAAACTTCGGCTATCTTTGATACAAAACGATTGGGCTATAAATCATCATTAGTCGCTTTTAAGATACAACCAGAACAAATCAATGCTGCTGTTAAGATTTTAAATTCTCATCCTGGAATATCTCATAATTATGAAAGAAATCATGATTTTAACATCTGGTTTACAATGGCTGTAGCACCTGATTCAAAATTGGGTTTAGAAAAAACAGTAACCCTATTATCAAAACTTACAGATGCACAGGACTATATCATGCTTCCAACTCTTAAGCTTTTTAAAATCAATGTAAAATTAAATACTACTGGAAAAGATGATAAAAAAGAAAAAGTAAAAAAGATAGCACATACAGATATAGAGATGACAGAGCTTCATCATAAGGTAGTACGCATGGCACAATATGACATAGATATAGTAAGTGAGCCTTTTAAAAAGATTATTGATAAACTTGATATCACTTATGATAAATTCTTTGCGATACTTAGTGAGTTACAAGTGGCAGGTGTTATGAGAAGATTTGCATCTATCCTCAATCATCGCAAAGCAGGGTTTAATGCGAATGCTATGGTGGTTTGGGATGTAGATGAAGGTGAAAAAGGGGAGGCTATTGGTGCAAATGCTGCATCATTTAGTGCCGTGAGCCATTGTTACCTACGACCAAAATATGAAAACTGGCCTTATAACTTGTTTACGATGGTTCATGGTAAAACAACGGAAGAAACAAATGGTATAATAGCGGATATGGCCAAGGAGATAGACTCTAAAAGTCATATGCCACTCTATAGCTCAAGAGAGTTCAAAAAAGTAAGGATAGAATACTTCACACCAGCATTTAGCGAGTGGGAAGATAAATATAGTAGTGAGGTAGCGTAATGGATCTTTTTTTAGAATTAGAAGTAGTATATTTAGTCATTGGAGCATTTTTACTTAGTGTAACCGCTTTTGTAACAACGAGAGATTTTATGCCTAAGGTTGCTTTTAAGAGAGGAATGTTAATAGTTGGTGGATTTGTTGCCATTTTAATATCAATCCATTATAGTATGACTACAGCGAGAATGCAAGGTGTTAAAAAGCTATTTAATGCTGGAGAAACTATTATTTGTGAAAATAAGATGCGTCGTACCATCTCAAGATCAGTTTTACTTTCAAAAAAGATGGGCTGGAGACTCGAGGGAGATCTTTTTAAAAATGATGATTATACAAGAGCCTTCCATACTTCAAGGTGTATAGAGTTTGATGGAATTGTACCGCAATGATTGAAATCTTAAAGCGTTATTCTGTTGCCTTGATTTTATTGGTATTGGTTTCTTTATTAATGCTTTTAGGAACATTGGGAGTGATGGAATTTGGTCAAAAAATGATAGATGACATTGGCGATCAAGAGATGACACCAAGAGGAGAGGTATTAAACAAATGAGTTTAACAATAGTATTGGTAGCAGCAGTTTTATTAAGTGTGGCTTTTCATTTCCTTGGCGTCTATGCTGGAGCAAAAAAAACAGTTTGGTTGATGCTTATTTTGATGTGGGCAGCAGGTATTAATATTGCAATGAGTGAGATAAAGCCTAGTGGCTATAAAAAGATAAAAGAGATACAAGGAAAATTTGCAAATACAGATGCTCTTATCAAGGATGCTGGTAGTGAAATCTCAGTTTATGAGATGCTTGGCATTATGCAAAGTTATCAGATAAATTCTCCGAAAAAATAGAACCATGAAAGGGATTCTTTTTGCCTTAGCAATTTTACTAAACCTCAATGCAAAGAGTGTCCATTGGCAATCAAATTATGATCAAGCGCACAGCCAAGCTCTTAAAGAATCTAAAAATCTTATGGTGCTTTTAATAGATCCAAAAGATAAAGAGACCAATAGAAAAATAATTATGAATACTTTTATGAATCAAAAGTACATAGATAAGATAGATGAGCAGTATATAGCTGTGTTGATCACAAAAGATCAAAAAATATCTTACCCTATAGAATCATTATTTACAGTAGAGTATCCAACACTTTTTTTCATAAATGAAAATAATCTGTTTTTGTGTGATGCTCTTTTTGGGGATATTAATGCCGATAGGCTAGAAGCCCATCTTTTGGAATGTAAGTAGTTTAGTCTTCTTCTAGTGTCTCTTGTATAGCATCTCTTAAGTCATCAATATCACTATCTGAGGTTCCCTCTTCATTATCAAATTCAATATGTCCATCATGAAATTGAACTATTGTAGCATATGCAGTATCACCATCAAATTTTTCAGCTATAAGAGCATTTGATTTAAAGTTTGTTATCCTCCATCCTGCTTTTTTAGCAGCTTCATGAATGGCTTTTGCAATTTTTTTATTGTTGTAAGTTTTTATGTAAAGTGCATTTTCATTAACACTTGGATCTTTCACTGTAGGTTTTGACCCACCACAACCTGTTATGAGCATTAAAGCAACTGAGGACATAAGTGTTAGAGAGAGTATCTTTTTCATTTTGTATTCCTTAATTTTGAAAGTTATGATATAATAATCTATATTAAAACAAATTGATATGAATCAAAAATATAAAGAATAAAGATGCCTGATTTTATAATTATCTTAGTTATGTGCTTCCCAATGCTTCTTTTTACAGTATATCCTGCGATAAAATTAGGTGAATTTTTTGAAAACAGATATAATGTAAGTGAATCTCAAAAACGATATATAATGGTGAGTACAACATTGATAGTAACTGTCTCCCTCTCTTCAATACTCTTTTACGCCTAAACTTTAAAGTCAAAGTTATTGACATAATTATGACAATGTTACCAATTATTGGGATGAAATTGAGTATTGTTTCAAAAGGTTACATTGAAAATTAATATTTCCTTAAAATAAAAATTAAACTGACAAATTGATATAAATCAACTATTTTAAAGCAAAATCACTATAAACTACAAACGAGTCTAAAAATGATAATATAAACAAAGGAAATATAATGGTTGATCCAGTAATGATAAGACCTGAGATAGCGTTAGATGATTTTTTACCTATTTTTGTTTCCTCTGCTCTTGTATTAGTATTTGGAGGATTGTATGTTGGTATATATACAGCAGTAAAAGTGAAGTTAATAAACAAATGGACTATGCCTTTAGGATATGTTTTTTGGATGTTGACAGCTTATTGTTTGTATTTGATGGGAAGTCTAATGCATGTAGGTGATTTTACAGCAAAAGCTTTAGTAGTTGCTGCAGTTGGAATTTTATTACTCCCACATGCAGTTTATTATATGCAAGATCAAGTTCATCAACAAAATGAACATTGATAGGAGGGCACATGGCAAATAAATCCGTATGGAGTGACAATCGTTTCTGGCAAAGATCAGCGGCGTGGGTTACAGGATTTGCAGCAGTATTACTTATTTGGTTAACATTTGACACAATGGGTCAAATTTCAATGGGTACTGATGCAGATTTACAAAGTGGTGTAACTAAAAGGGTTCCAGGACCTACAGTTATTAATTATAAAATCAGTTATGAAATGAGCACAAAGCGTGGTCTTGAAGTTCCTGTAATAGGGGAAAAAGAAAAGTTTTTTGGTAGAGATGATTACTCAGAAAAAGAAGCTCGTGCTTTACTTCACTTAGGTAAACTAGGTTCTCAAGCAAAAAACTGTATGAACTGTCATACACTTCTTGGTAATGGTGCATATTATGCTCCAGATTTAACAAAAGCTTGGTTGGATCCAGCATGGCAAGATGGTGGTACTATGCAAGCTATGACTGGTAAAAGTACTAAAGAAGAAGCGATGGCTGAATTTTTACAACATCCATCAACTTATCCTACGCATTCTCGTATGATGCCAAATCTTGGTATTACCGCAGAAGAAGCTAAGGGTTTAGTTGCTTTCTTAAAACATATGTCATCAATCGATACAAATGGTTTCCCAAGAAACTTTGGACGCATGCAAGGAGCAGTAAATGGCAAATAAATTCACAGGTATAGGAAGTGAATCAAAACAATTAGCAACATGGTATTTTACTTTTGCTGCGATTCTTTTTGGAGCACAATTGTTATTTGGTTTAGTTGCAGCTATTCAGTATGTAATGCCAGGTTTTCTATTTGAAGTAGTTGATTTTAATGTTGCTAGAATGATTCACATTAATGCTCTTGTAGTATGGATGGTGTTTGCAATGTTTGGTTCTGTTTATTATCTTTTACCAGATGAGACAGGAATTGAAACTATTGGTATTAAGATTGGTAAATTACTTTACTGGATTTTTGTTGCAGCAATTGTTGTTGTTGTATTAGTTTATCTACTTGTTCAAGTTGGACCTGCTACTGAGACTACTATTTGGTTTATTAATGAAGGTCGTGAATATATTGAAGCACCTCGTTGGGCTGACTGGGGTATCGTAGTAGTTGCACTTGGATTTGTTGCAAATCTTTGGTTAACTGGTATGAAAGGTAACCGTTCTGGAATCGTTACGGTTCTTATGGCTGACATGATTGCATTTGCTGGTTTATACTTAGCTGGTATGTTCTTTACAGATAGTATCGTTATGGATCAGTACTGGTGGTGGTGGGTAATCCACTTATGGGTTGAGGCTACTTGGGAAGTTTTCGTTGGTGCGATTGCTGCTTATGGTCTTATCACTATGATTGGTGCAAGTCGTAAAGTTGTTGAAATGTGGTTATGGATTGAAGTAGCAATGCTCTTTGGTTCAGGTATCCTCGGTATTGGACATCACTATTTCTGGATTGGTACACCTGAGTACTGGTGGGAAATCGGAGCATTATTTAGTGCGCTAGAGCCGTTACCACTTGTTGCTATGTTTATCCATGTTATGTATGACTGGGGAAAACAACAGGGAAAACAAAATGCTTCTGGTGAGTCTGTATCAGTTATAAACAATAAACCTGCTTTTTTATGGTTTTGGATGAATGCATTTGGAAACTTCTTAGGCGCTGGTATCTGGGGATTTTTCCACACATTACCACAAGTAAATCTTTATACACACGGTACACAGTTTACATCAGCTCACGGACACTTAGCGTTCTTTGGTGCTTATGCAACTATTCTTATCGGTATGATGTATATTGCCGTTCAAGGTAAAAATGGTATTAAAATTCTTAAACATACAAAATCTTCTATCTGGGCAGTGAGTATGATAGTTGGTGGTGTTATGGGTATGACTATTGCGCTTACAATCGCTGGTTATGTTCAAGTTCTTGTATCTCGCGCACAAATGGGTGCTACTTGGGCTGGTTACTTTGATGGACAACAAGGTGTGTGGTTCGCTCAAGCTATGGATTGGAGACTTCTAATGGGTGTGATTACTTTCTTAGGTTTCGTATTCTTAGTAAAAGATCTCTTAAGTACTGGAAAAAATCCAGTTCACGAAAGATAAGGAGAATAGAATGTTTGAACAATTTACAGATGTCGTACCGAGTTTTTTTGGTTGGTTAAATCAAGGTCCTATGACTTTAACGATTTTTCTTCACACTATTATTGTACTTCCAATGATATGGATCTACAAGCAAGAAAAAGCTCGTTTAGAACAAGAGGGTTAAGCTACACTTAGTTTACAGGGCTCCATTGGGGCCTCGTACATATTTTATTTTTGAAGGAGAAAGAAAATGAGATTAAATAAATTAGTTACATCAGTTGCTGCTTTAGCAGTAGTTTCAACAGGTTTATTTGCTGGAACATCAAATATGAATGTTGAAAAAATGTTTGAAAAAGAGTGTCAGGGTTGTCATGGTCCAAATCACGAAGGTGGTGTTGGTTCGGATTTGCGTCCAAAACAACTTAAAGGTAAAAATTCTTATATGCTAGTACAGACTATTTTAAATGGTCGTCCTGGTACGGCTATGCCTGCTTGGTCTAGTAAAATGAATAAAGCAGATGCTCAAAAAATGGTTGATTATTTACAACACTTTAAAGGTAAGAAAATTCAAGTTCTTACTATGAAAGCTGTAAAAGCTGGTTGGAAAAAACTCAACGATAGAGCTGCTCTTCTTAAGAAATATCCTAAAGCTGTTGATGTTAAAAATGTTAAAGATATCTGTTTCGTAACAGAGCGTGATGCTGCGCGTGTTGTATTTTTAGATGGTACTACAGGTAAATTTCTTTCGCGTCATCCAGCAGGTTTTGCTGTTCATGTTACTGTCACAAACAAGCGTCAGCCTCGTTATGCTTACTCAATCTCTCGTTCAGGTTTAGTAACTATGTTTGACCTTGCTTCAAAAGGGCAACAAAAAATTGCTCAGGTTCAAGTTGGTTCTGACTCTCGTGGTCTAGCAGTATCTCCAGATGGAAAATACTTGATGGCAGGTAACTATGTACCAGGTGGAGCAATCCTAATGGATGCTATGACTTTAGAGCCACTTAAAGTATACGCTACATCAAGCGTTATTGACATGGATGGAAATATTGGTTCTTCTCGTGTAGCTGGTGTTTATGATACACCATATGGTCCATACATCGCTTTTGCTCTTAAAGATGCTGGTCATGTATATATCGTAGATTATTCTAAACCAAACTTCCCAATCGTAGGTGATATTCCTAACATCGGTAAAATCTTACATGATGGTTTTGAAAATGAAGGTAAAGAGATCGGTCGTTACCTAATGCAAGCGTCTCAAGGTTCAGATGTAATGGGTGTTGTTGACTTTAAAACTAAATCATTAGTTGCTAAAGTCTATACAGGTCCAGGTTCTAAGCCACACCCAGGTCAAGGGTCAAGCTGGTATAATGATAGATATGGTCAACTTTATGCTACATGTAGTATGAATGTTGGTGATGTTGTTATCTGGGACAATAACTGGGATGTTGTAGCTCGTATTAGAACTGCTGGTGGTGGTTTATTTGTTGGTACAAGTGAGCATACACCATATATCTGGGCTGATAATGTTATAGGTGGTCCATCTAACTGGAATAAAATGCACTTAATCAACAAGCAAACTTTAGAAGTTGATAGAATCATAACTGTTGGTACTAAAAAAGGTACTGTTACTGATCCTGTAACTCATAAAGTTCTTTACAAATGGAATGTTCCAACTGTAAAAAATAAAAAAGGTAAAGTAGTAGTTCCTCGTATCTTACATGCTGAACCTGCTAATCATGGTCACTGGACAATGATTTCTGAGTGGAATGCTGGTCGTATCGGTATCTATGATGCTAAAACTGGTAAATTTGTTAAATATGTCACAGGTTTAACAACGCCAACTTTTACTTACTCTATCGAACACAGACAATCAATTCCGGGTGCATAACCCAATCTTCTCTCCCTCGGGAGAGAAACCTTTTCTTACTTTCATATACCTACAAATCAATTAGTTACTATTCTTAATATTTTTTTTATAAATCTTGATAAGAAGCAAGTTGTTCATTTTTTTATTTATCTATAATAGTTTAATAGATTATTCAAGCTTATTTTAGTTAGAATATTGCTTTGAGAAAAAGAGGCACAATGAAAAAATATTTATTATTAGTTTTACTTTTAAATTCTTTTCTTTACTCTGCAGAGTTAGATGGAAAAAAAGTGTTTGAAACATATTGTTGGGGATGTCACCATCAAACAGCAATGGCATTTGGACCACCATTTTCTAGCATAGCTGCTAAGAGAACAAAGGCTGAAATCAAGGCTTATATAACATCTCCTCAATCTATGTATAAAAAATTTGGATACAAAAGAACTGTGATGACCCAGTTTCATTTAACAAATAAAGAGTTAAATCTTATATCAGATTATATTCTTTCTTATAAAGGCAAATAATGTTTAGATTAACAAATCTCATATCTTCAGTTGTTGAAGGAAAAAAAGAGAGAATTTTAGATGGAAGTATAGCAATATGGAATTTTACAAATCGTTGCAATCTTTCTTGTCTTCATTGCTACTCAAAATCAACTTTAGATGAAGTAGATACACTCACAACACCACAGATAAAAAAAACAATTTTAGAGATGAAAGAAAATGGTGTTAAATTTATTATTTTTTCTGGAGGTGAGCCACTGACACGCAAGGATTTGTTTGAGATAGCTGATTTTTGTAAGGAAAATGGGATCATAACTTACCTTTCAAGTAATGGACTCTATTTTACAAAAGGAAATGTTAAAAGAATTGTAGATACTTTTAACTATGTTGGTATCTCCATAGATGGAGATGAGCCAACTCACGATCATTTTCGTGGTCTTAAAGGTGCCTTCGTAGAAACTCTTAAAGCAGTAAAACTTGCGAATGCAACAGGAGCAAAAGTTGGTATAAGGTTTACTATTACAAAAGAAACTATTAATTCTTTAGAATACATTTTTGATTTAGTTGAAAGAGAAAATATTCCTAAAATCTATGTGTCACATTTAGTGTATTCTGGTCGTGGACTCGATAATCTCAAAATGGATCTCACAAAGACTCAGCGAAGAGAGTCTGTAGAGTTTATTCTTAAAAAAGCGTTTGAGTATTATGAAACAGGTCGAGATATAGAGATAGTTACTGGAAACATGGAGATGGACGCCATCCTCTTTCTAAATGAGTTTGCTACCCGTTATCCTGAACTTAAAGAGATAATGCGAAAAAGACTTATAACTTGGGGTGGAAACTCAGCTGGGCGAAAACTTCTTAACATTAACTCTGAAGGCGATGTAAGACCAGATCCATTTTTTCCATTAACTGTTGGAAATATTATAGAAGAAAATTTTGGTGATATCTGGCAAAAGGGTGAGCTTTTAGATGCTCTAAGAGTACACCCAAGAAAGATTAGTGGTATATGTGATGGATGTGCGCAGATAGATATCTGTAATGGTGGAAGTCGTGCGCGTGCTTATGCAATAACAGGTGACTTATGGAGCGCGGATCCATCTTGTTACTTAACAAAAGAAGAAAGAGAGAACATATAATGATAAATAAACTATTATTAGGGACAATAATAAGTGCACTGTTTTTTGTAAATGCAAATGCTCTTACGAGGGACAAACTGTTTGTTGTGGAGCGTGAGAGTAGTTCTGTAGCTGTTATAGAAAATGGATTGCCAAGAACCCATATGAAAAATATGCACAATATGAATCATGGTGTCATTAAGTTTTTTCAAAATGATGGTTACATCATCTCTCGAGATGGTTATATCGTTAGGTTCGATCCAAAAACAGAGAAAAAACTCAATGAGTATAAAACAAGTAAAAGTGCTATTGGTTTTGTCATCAATAAAAACTATGTAGCTGTTGCAAACTATGATGATAAAAGTGTAGATATCTTAAGTAGAGATTTAAAACCATTACAAAAAATCAAAACAGATTCTCGTAATGTTGGAATCAAAATTTATAAAAATTATCTTGTATTCTCTCAAATGGACAACGATAAGATTACAGTACTTAAAGATATGAACGAAGGTAAGGGAAAACCAAATTTTAAAATCTTTAAAGAGTTTGAAAATGTAGGAATTATGCCTTTTGATGCTATGATAAAAGATAATAACTTTATTACTGGTTTTTTTAAATCTCCTTGGTTTGGGGTTGTAAACCTCGATACTATGCGATACAAAAAAATCAAAATCCTACTTGAAGATAGAAAACCTGTTCTTAAAGTACCTCACTTTGGATTTTGGTCTATTAGTAATGGTAATGTTTTTATACCTGCTGTTGGGAATAATAAAGTTCTAGTGTATACACCTGATTTTAAGTATGTTACCCAGATAGTTACTGAGGGATTGCCAGTATTTACTTCGCTCTCTCCAGATCAAAAGTATATGGCAGTTACCTTTTCTGGTAAAAAATTTCCAGTTATTCAGATCATAGATACGAAAACATTTAAAATCATTAAGCGTTTTGAGTTTAAAGGTAAAGTGCTCCATCTTAGATGGTCAAAAAACAAACCAAATCTTTATGTTTCAGTAAACGATGCAAATAAAATAGTTGTATTAGACACAAAAGGCTGGTGGTTAAAGCGTGAGATATTTACTATTAAAAAACCATCTGGTATATTTATTTATGAGGACAAATATTAATGGGTAAAGTTTATTTAACGGGCGCTGGTCCAGGTGATATAGAGTTGATGACAGTAAAAGCTCTGCGAGTAGTCAAAGAAGCAGATGTCGTTATCTACGACCGTTTAGCAAATCCTGACATTCTTGAAGAGGCAAAAGATGGATGTGAGTTTGTTTATGTTGGTAAAGAAGATGGTCGCCATATAATGCCTCAAGATGAGATCAATGAAGTTATTTACCAAAATGCGCTCAAGTATGAAAATGTAGTGCGTCTTAAAGGTGGTGATCCTTTTGTTTTTGGTCGTGGTGGAGAAGAAGCACTCTATCTTCATGAACGCGATATAAAATTTGAGATTATCCCTGGAATTACCTCTGCTATATCTGCTCCAGCTTATGCAGGCATCCCCGTAACGCATCGTGGAGTTGCAGTGAGTTTTCGAGTTGTCACTGGGCATGAATCCCCAAATAAAAAAGTATCACAAATCCCTTGGAACAATTTTAAAACTGATGATACCATAGTCTTTTTGATGGGATTACATAATCTTGCTAAAATAAGTAAAAAATTGCAGGAAATAGGTAAAAGTGCAGATTATCCAGTCGCTGTTATCTCAAGAGGAACTACAAAAGATCAAAGTGTGGTCGTTGGTACTTTAGATACTATTGTTTCAAAAGCCAAAGATGTACCTACACCAGCACTTATAGTAGTGGGTAAGGTAGTCTTACTCCGTGATCAGTTAAAATGGTTTAATGCCTAGAGAGATTGCAGATAATATTTTCTGGGTGGGAATGCACTTAGAAAATGATCCTTTTCAGTGTCACCCTTACTTTATAGAGAATGGAGATGAATCTATATTGATAGACCCTGGTTCCATGTTGGAGTTTGATGAAACAATAAAAAAAGTAAAATCAATTGCAGATATTAGATCCATAAAGTATATAGTCTTGCATCATCAAGATCCTGATTTAGCTGCTGCGGTTCCCGAGATTGAAAAACTCATAGATAGAGATGACCTCCAAATTGTGACACATTCTAGAATGTCAGTGCTTATAAAACATTATCTTGTTACCTCTTCATATTATGAGATAGATAAACATAACAATTCTTTGCTTACCTCAAGTGGTTTTAGACTTCAGTTTTTAACAACTCCATATTGTCACTCTCCAGGTGCATTTGTATCGTATGAGCCAAAAAGTAAGACTCTTTTTTCTGGAGATATTTTTGGTGGTATAGAAGAGAGCTGGGAGTTTTATGCTGATGAGAGTTATTTTGATAAGGCAAAACAGTTTCATCAAGAATATATGCCATCTCGTGATATTTTTAACTACGCTTTGAAAAAAATTGAGGCTTTAGACATTAACCTCATAGCCCCTCAACATGGTTCAATCATCAAAAAAAAATATATCAAAGACTTGATCAAAGATATGAAAAACTTAGATTGTGGTCTATATATCGAAGAGAAATATAACCGTGAACTCTTAGATACCATAGATGAATTACAAATCAAAGAAAAAACAATTGCTCAAAGAGATAGACAGCTTTTTGCACAATCAAAGCGTGCAGAGATAGGTGAAATGATAGGCAATATAGCACATCAATGGAGACAACCTTTAACTATTATGAATACTATCGTTGCTATTATGGATGAAAAAAATAGAGTATCAACTCTCACAAAAGAAGAAATTGCAGAAAAATTAGAGGGGATGCAAAAGCGTATCCTTTATATGTCAGATACTATAGAAGATTTTATGAACTACTATAAACCTGAGAAAAAAGAATCCCTCTTTAGTATCTCAGAAGCGATACACAGATCTTTAGATATAGTGAGTTTTTCGGTGTCTGGTGAGTCAAATATTAAGATTCATTTAGATATTGATGATTCTTTAGAAATATTTGGACTGATTAATGAGTTTGTTCAAGTTATAGTGAGTATATTGTCAAATATACGAGATGTGATTACCCAAAAGTCTCTCATAAATAAAACAGTAAGTATAAAACTCTCTAAGCAACAAAAAAGTATAATTTTAAGTATAGCAGATGATTGTGGTGGCATTGATGCACAAAACTTATCAAAGATATTTGATCCTTACTTTACAACAAAACACCAATCAATGGGAACTGGACTTGGTCTCTATATCGCTCGGATGATTATTGAAGATAATTTGGGTGCAAAATTGAAGGCTGAAAATATTTTTAATGGTGCAAAATTTACAATAGAGATAAATAATGCAAGATGAAATGGTAAAAGATATATCAATACTCTTGGTAGAGGATGAGATAGAATTAAGCGAATATTTATTGGAATATTTACAACTTTTTTTTGTAAAAGTATATCATGCAAAAGATGGACAAGAAGCATATAAAATTTATCTTGATAAGCATCCTGATATTATCTTAACAGATATAAATATGCCATTAATGGATGGTCTTACCTTGGTTTCTAAGATACGCGAAAGAGACTCAGATACAAAGATTATTATCATGAGTGCTCACTCTGAAGAGGAAAAGTTATTGCGTGCGGTTGAACTGCATTTAGAAACATATCTCATCAAACCCATTAAAGTAGATATCTTAAAAAAAATCTTGTTTAGTAGTGTAGAGAGTTTACGCAAACTCTCTAAGAGAGTGTATATGAAAACAAATGTTTATTGGGATAATGCAAATGATACTTTATGGCAGGATGGCGAACAGGTATTACTCAAAGCTAGAGAGACTCTTCTTTTAAAACTTTTATGTTCAAAAGCAAACCAGTCGGTATCTGCTGAGAGTATATTTTATGCTATTTATAAAGATAACCCTACTAAAGAATTTTCCTCAGATTCTGTTACCTCTTTGATGAAAAGGGTTCGTACAAAGCTTCCAAAAGATGTGATTTTAAATATTTATGGAGCAGGGTACAAAATAGTTTCGATTTGACATGATTTGACAAACTTCTTTGTTATACTTCTTAGTAACCTATCGGTTCAAAGTTACATAAGGCCAGATCCCTAATCTGGCTTTATTGATATTTCTCTAAATTGTATTCTGTCCACAATTTTTTTGCATCAGGATTATTATTTGAGATAGCTTTTTTTGCCCAGTATGCTGCTTTTTTGAAATCTTCTTTTGAAACATAAATCTCAGCAAGTAAATAATAAGCTTGAGTATCTCCTTCATTGGCATTACGCTCTAGCCAATAAGATGCTTTATTAAAATTGATAAGTTGCATATAGATGCGTCCAACATTTTCTTTCGCTTTTTTATGACCCTTATTTGCAGCAGACTCTAAAAGATGAGCACATTTTGTTACATTGATATCTACCCCGTCACCTTGGTAGTACATGAGTGCAAGATTGTATTGTGCATCAAGGTTGCCTTGTTGGGCAGATTTTGTTAACCAAAGAGCTGCTTTTTTCGGATTTTTTTTAACATTAATCCCTTGGAGGTAAAATATACCTAGATCATACTCGGCAGAAGCATCCTTAGAATTTGCTGATCGCTTTAGCCATTGTAGCCCTTTGTTTGTGTCTTTAGTGGTGCCTACTCCATTAAAGTAGAGATAACTTAAAGCATTTTGTGATAATACATCACCCTTTTTTGCTGCTTTTTCATAGAGTAAAAAAGCTTTTTTATACTCTTTGTGCTTGTATGCAGTGAGGGCTTCTTCATTTGCATTTAAACTTAGGTAGGCAAATAGTAGTAAAATAATGATTCGTTGAGGCATATCAATCCTAATGTGTAAATAAATTACTATAATTGTACAAATATAATTTTTAATAAGTTTTGATATAAATCAAGCAAGAGGTCGTTTATGTTCCAAATATCACAAGATTTTGCTCCACCCTTTAAACTGATAGCACCTTTTTTTATTATAGGATCTATCTTTTATCTTTTGAGTGTTTTATCTCTTTTTGGTTTTCATGTAGATAATTTTCACCATCTTGATGTAAAGATGCTGAGTTTTATCCATCTTTTTTTACTTGGTTTTGTGATGATGATTATCTTTGGAGCGATGGCACAACTTGTTCCTGTTGTCCTTGAAGTAGGGCATTTTGCTGTGGAGTTGTTTTATGCTATTTGGCCATTACTTGGCATTGGCACACTGATGATGGTTTTTGGATTTTTATATCTTCCAACTTTACTGCCTTATGGTGGTTCTGTTGTGCTTATCGCTATGATGATATTTGTTTTTGAAATCTTTTTAACGATGAGAAAGGTACAGAAATTTAATGTAGTGATGAGTAGTATTTTTATCTCAAACACTTTTTTATTTTTTGGTATTATCTTTGGCTTAGCCATGGCTTTGTCTTATGCTGGTACTCTTGACTTAGATCTTGATGCACTCCTTCGTTCCCATGTCTATTTGGTCATCGGTGGTTATGTGACTATCACTTTGATGGGTTTATCAACTGTGCTATTGCCTATGTTTGGTCTCTCGCATGGATTTACAAAAAAACTACTCAATATCTCAATCTCGTTGATGAGCAGTGCTGTTGTCTTAGTTGTTATATCATCATTTTACGATATGCTTTTTATCAAATATACTGCGTATGTTTTAGCAATATTTTCTCTTCTAGTATATTTTTATCTAGTATATCAGATATATACAACAAGAGCGAGAAAAGAAAATGATATTTATGTAAAATCAATGATGTTAGCATACAGTTTTATGCTTATGTCTTTGGTCTTTGGACTTTTATATTTGATAACATCTCAAGAATCTTTTCTTTTAGTTTTTGGATGGCTTTTAGTCTTTGGTTTTTTTGGTTTTGCTATAACTGGTCACATATATAAGATAGTCCCTTTTCTTGTTTGGTTTGAGCGATTTTCACCATTGGTTGGAAAGAAAAAAGTGCCTATGCTTGCAGATATGTTACCAAAACAAAGCTCCCATGCACAAATGACTTTTACGGCTATTGGTGTAGTGTTGATTACTTTGGCACTACTTTTTAATAATGATCTACTTATAAACGCTGGAGCATCATTTTTAGTATTTGGTGCGATAGCATTTATACGCACGGTTATATATATGATTAATTATAAGAAAGGAACAATAGCGTAAATCTTTTAAGGATTTACACTAAAAAGGATTATAAAATGGACAATATATCAAAAAGAAAAGAGTTGCAAACTTCAATAAATGAAGATGCTCTCTATACAAAAGAAGAGCTATTTTTAGCAATATCCACCGTGATAGACCCTGAGGTTGGATTTAACCTTGTAGAGATGGGGCTTATTTATGATGCAGTATGCGATGAAGGTGGAAATGTACAAGTCACTATGACTCTCTCTACAAAAGCATGCCCTATGCATCAGATGATACAACAATGGGTCAAAGAATCTGTTGAGCGTATGAAAGATATCCAAGAGGTTATAGTGGAAGTTGTTTGGGAACCTGAGTGGAATATTACTATGGCAAATGAGCATGTTAAAAAAGCACTCGGGGGTTAAAGATACGCTTTAACCTCAGATTCAAGAGCATCAAAGTGCTTTGTATAAGTTTCAAAGAGATGCATGTAGTGATTCTCCTCTGGCGTATTTAGAGATGCTTTTAGTTCATTTGCGAGTGAACCAATATTTTTTGCTCCTATATTGGTAGAGAGACTGCCAATATCTAAGAGCAGATTTTGTACAGCATT
This sequence comes from Helicobacteraceae bacterium, assembly GCA_015488855.1. Taxonomy (GTDB): domain Bacteria; phylum Campylobacterota; class Campylobacteria; order Campylobacterales; family Sulfurimonadaceae; genus Sulfurimonas. The sequence goes on along the minus strand of WFMY01000070.1, from coordinate 13,505 downwards.
ATAATCTTTTGAGTGTAAAAGTTCTTTAATATATCTGTTTGAATCACTATAATTTTTTAGAAAATCTTTTAGTATCTCTTTGTAAAAATCATCATCCCCTCCACAGATATCAAGACCTTTTTTTTCATCTAATTCTTTTGTTAAAGTGATTTCATTTTTCTTGCAAGAGTAGGCATTCAGCAGGTCATAAAGAGGATCCATTTTTAAAGGTTTCTCAAGATGCTCTTGCATACCAACTTTTTTCATGTTTTTTATATCATCTAAGGCTGTGTCACCACTAAGTGCTATGACTGTAATGTGATCATATTTAGGATTTGCTCTTATGATTTGAGTTGCTTCATAGCCATCCATATTTGGCATATGTGCATCCATGAGAATGATACAAAAATTACTATCTTTTGCTAAAAAGTCTAAAACTTCTTGTCCATCATCAACTATGACCATCTCTATCCCAGAATCTGATAAAAGTCCTTGAAGCACCTTTTGGTTTATGATGTTATCTTCTGCTATCATGATCCTTGAACCATTAAAGTCTCTAAAGTCGGCTTTTGTAGTATTGTGATGATGCTCAATCACTTTTTTTATTATGCTTGAACTCGCAAAGGAGTTCTCGTTAGGTATTTCATCAAGTACGCCAAAAGAGATGGCCCCCTCACTTTTAAGTTGAAATATCTCTTCTTCTTCTTGAGCTACTTCTAGTTGTGGGTTTAAATCTTCTTTTTGTTCTTCTTCTTCTTTTTCATCGTTCATTCTTTTCTTAGAAGTATAGTCTGTAAAATGATTCGTGGCATGTTGTTTTTTGATAGAGAGGTAGATGATACTGACGATGAGGATAGCCAAAATTGCAATAAGTTCATTAAAGTAATGTTCTAAAAGATTAGATGATTGTGATTCTTTGTTGGGTAAAGTATCTTTATGAGTTTTTGCATCTTTAAAATTTAATTTTTTAACTCTATTCATAATAGCATGTTGTGTCACTATATCATTGATAGGTTCAAGTACCACTACAAAGAAATCATTGTTTTGTTTGACAACACTTCTTATGCTGTTTTTTAAAAGAAACTTTTTAAATTTACTATCTTTTTGAATCGCTGTGTCAATCTGTAGTTTAATCTTGTTTGCCGAATTTTGTGAGGAATAAGTGCCAATTACTATTTGTGATGAAGCACATAAGTGTGCGTTTATCATAAAAATTAAGAGTAGTATATATTTCATGTAAGTCATCTTTTTTATCTTATGATACACTATAAATTCCAAAATAAAGATTAATCGATTACTTATTTGATGTATAATAATAGAAAAAAAAGAGTTTTTGTGCAAGATATCCCACATATACCTGTTTTGTATCGTGAAGTTATTGATATATCTAAAGATATAGATGATGGCATTGTTGTTGATTGTACCCTCGGTTATGGAGGACACTCATCTATGATGCTAGATGCATCACAAAACATTGAACTCATAGGGATAGATCAAGATAGTACAGCAATAAAATTTTCAACGAAAAGACTTGAGCCTTTTAAAAACAGAGTAAAGATAAAAAAAGGACGCTTTTCCCAAGTTATCAAAGAGATTCTTCAAGAGGTAGATCCAAAAGAGATAAAACTTGTCTTAGCAGATATCGGAGTTTCCTCCTTACAACTAGATGAAAAGCAAAGAGGCTTTTCATTTTTAAGTGACAATTTAGATATGCGTATGGATACAGACTCTCCGTTGAGTGCATCAAAAGTTATCAATGGATATTCTTTGCATGAATTAGAAAAGATACTCCAAGAGTATGGTGAACTAAGAAATTATAAAAAAATTGCCTCAGAAATTGTAAAACTAAGACCTTTTCACTCTGCAAAAGACTTAAGTGCATCTTTGAGGTCTCATCTTCCTAAGGGTAAAAACATAAACCCAGCGACACTTCTGATGCAAGCCATACGCATAGAGGTTAATGATGAGTTAGGGGAGCTTAAAAATCTGCTCCAGTCCATAAAAGATGCACAACTTCCAAATGCCAAAATAGCAATCATATCTTTTCACTCACTTGAAGATAGGATTGTTAAAAAAACATTTGCATCATGGGCTGCTTCATGTATATGTCCGAGTGAAGCTATGCGATGCACTTGTGGTAATAACCACTCTCTTGGTAAGATTCTCACTAAAAAACCTATCACAGCCAAAGAAGATGAACTGAAACAAAACCCAAGAAGTAGAAGTGCGAAACTAAGAGTATTTGAGATGCATAGATGAGAGATGTAAAAGCTGAACTCCTTACAGAAGTAGATGAAGTATTAGCCCCAAAAAAGAAGTTGGATATAACATATCTACTTTACCTCTTATTGGGTTTAACACTTGTTTTGGGAATACTGTTTCCAAAAGTATATCTCTCACAGCAAATATATTATAAAAGTAGGCAAGTAGCAAAATTGAAATCAGAATATGACACTCTTAAAGAAGAAAATAAGGTGATAAAAGCCTCAGTAGAAGCAATCAAATATCAAAATCAAATCCTAGATACACTCTTTTAGGTACTTAGAATGGAGCAAATACAATGTTAAGACGCTTTTTAGAATTCGCCATAGATAAACCACTTTTAAATCACATTCTTCTTGTTTTTATTACAATGCTTTCTATCTTTGCATATATAAATATACCAAAAGAGATATTTCCACCGATGAATATGGATAAAATCACTATTAATGGTGCTTATGTAGGAACTTCAGCAGATGTACTTGATAAGATGGTTGTCCAAACTCTTGAAGATGATTTAGAAAACATTGATGCACTAGAAGTGATTAAAACTACTATTAAAAATGGTTCTTTTACTATTATTGCAGATATTAAACCAGGGTCTGAAAACATCTTAGTCCTCAATGATGTTAAAGATGTCATAGCAAGTGCAAAAAAAGATTTACCAGCAGATATGGCAGAGCCCATAGCTAAGATAAAACTTCATGCTTTTCCTTTAGTGCTTATAGCACTAGCAGGAGATTTTGATAAGAGAGAACTTTTAGCTCGGGCAGAAGAGTTAAAAAGAAAACTGAGTGCATTAAAAGACCTAAGCAGGATAAGTATTCGTGGTGATGCTGATGAAGAGTTAGTCATCACTCTGAACAATCAAAAAATTATGGCTTATGGTTTGCAACCTTCGCTTGTTGCAAATGCTTTAAAAAAGTTAAGTTCAATTTTCCCAATAGGTGTCATCAAAGAAAAAGGCTCTCATCTTTATATCTCGACCTATAACGGAGAGAAAACTCAGGAGGATTTAGAAAACACCATCCTTACAATAGGTGAGGTGCGAGTTCGATTAGGCGATATTGCTCATGCCTCTTTTGAGTTGAGTGATGAAGCAGAACTCTCCCACTATAATGGTATGAGAAATATATCTCTCAATGTTACAAAATCAAAAGATGGCAATGCTATAGAGTTGGTAAAACAGATAAGAAAGATTCTAAAGTCTAGTGAAAAAAAACATCCAAACTTAAAATACGAAATCTATACCGATACATCTATTTGGATAAAAAATCGTCTCAATACGGTATTTGCAAATATTAGTTTTGGTTTGATGCTTGTGTTTTTATCGATGTTGATTTTTATCGATCGCGGGATAGCTATAGTTGTAGCTATCGGGATACCTGTGAGTTTTATGATAGGTCTAATCGCTACAGAATTGATGGGGGATAGTATCAATATGCTATCACTTCTTGGGGCTTTGATTGCTCTTGGTATGCTTGTGGATGAGGCTATAGTTGTAGCTGAAAATATATATAGACACATGGAAGAGGGTATGCAGAGGCGAGAAGCTGCTATTGTGGGTGCTACAGAGATGTTTCCAGCAGTTTTAGCTGCTACCCTTACTACAGTGTTCGCTTTTTTACCAATGCTTTTACTCAGTGGTGAGATGGGGATGTTTATAAAAATTATCCCTGTGATGATTACTGTGCTTTTACTTTCATCTCTTTTTGAAGCTTTTTATTTTCTTCCTCTTCATGCAAAAGATTTTTTGCGAGTGAAGAAAAAAGTTGATTATACTTCTAAACTATGGGAGAAACTTTATTCTTGGCATAACAAGGCTTTGCGTTTTGTATTTAAAAGAAAAAAAACTTCATTAATAGTTATTGTAAGTAGTATTTTACTTATCACAGGCATGCTCATTAAACATTCTAAGTTTCAGCTTTTTCCAGATTTTGACAATACACAAATCTATGTATACGGAAAAGTAAATATCAATAATGACCTCGAAGATACAGAAAAGATTGTTACGCTAGTTGAGAAGAAACTCTTAACATATGCTTCAAAAGATGATATATCTTCTATAACAAGTGTTATTGGTTTTAAAATGGATGCAAAAAACCGTGTAGAGATAGGTGAACACCTTTTTCAGATATTTATAGAGTTACATGAGAGAGCGCCAACAAATATCTTTGACACCTATGTCAGCCCAATACTCTCTTTAGAATATGACCCAAATGTTCTCATAAGAACAAGAGAGGCAAAAGCAATAGCCGTAGACTTACAAAAGATTACCAAGTCATTTAAAAAGATGCAAGTAGATGGAAAACCACTTTTTGAAGAGTTAGTTGTTAATGTTCCTGGAGCTGGGGTTATTGCACATGATGTAGAGGTGAGTTTAAGTGCTACAGACAATCAGGATATTATTAAAGGGATTCATTACCTAACTAAGGAATTATCAAAGATTCATGGTGTTAATAATGTGAGCAATGATATAGATATAGGTGAGATGGAATTGAAGTTACGGGTGAATGCTTATGGACAAGAACTAGGTTTCAATGAAGAACTAATCGCATCACAATTGCGTTCTTATTATCTCAAAGGGGAGTACGCTAAATTTTTCAACAAAAATGGACTTATCCGCATGAGAGTACAGAGCGATATGAAAGAGATGATTAAGTCTATAGATACTGTAGAGTTACAAGTGCCATCATCAAAGAAAAATGTAGCACTCAAAGATATATGTAATTTTATTTATAAGCAAGGTTTTGTAGCTTTAAAAAAAGAGAATGGTACAAGGATTCGTACAGTTTTTGCCTCTATAAATAAAAAAATCATAACCTCTTCTGAAGTGATGACAAAACTCGAGCCAGCCTTTGAGAAATTGAGAAATGAAGGCTATCGTGTAGATATCAAAGGGGAAGAAAAAGAAAATGCTAAAAATAAAAAAGAGATGATCCAATCAGCTCTTATTGCAATATTTTTGATTTTCATAACTCTTGTTTGGTTATTTGATTCTATCAAAAAGTCACTTATTGTTATTAGTACCATCCCTCTTGTTCTTATGGGTGTATATCTAGGACATCTTATTATGGGTATAAACTTAACAATGCCTGGTATGATAGGGATAGTGGGACTTGCAGGGGTAGTTGTTAATGATGGACTCATTATGGTTGATTTTATCCGTTATGCCAAAGATACAGAGGAGTTGATAAATCGTGCAAGAACAAGGTTGAGACCAATCTTGTTAACTTCTATCACTACAGTTTTAGGTCTCTCAACTCTTATCTTCTTTGCTTCAGGACAGGCGATGATATTGCAACCTATGGCTGTTTCTTTAGGTTTTGGTATCGCTTGGGCAACGATTCTTAATCTTGTTTATATCCCATTACTTTATGCAGTTGCATATAAGATTAAAGAGCCTTTAATCCAAGAGAGGGTATAATTGCGCCATTATTTTGAATGGAGTGTTTTTATATGGAGATTTTTACTTTCTTTGGGTTGATATCAGAAAATCATGATTTTCTTTTTGTAACGCACATGTTATTGTCCGCTCTTATCGCTATTGTACTAGGTAAAATGGCTGTATCTAACTTAAAACTTGTACCCTCGGGTACACAAAATCTTATGGAGGCATATCTTAGTGGTGTTCTTGCTATGGGTACAGATGTTATGGGAAAATCACATGCTAAAAAGTATGTAGCACTTGTAGCGACTATAGGTCTTTTTGTTGGTATTGCTAACTTGATCGGTATTATTCCAGGTTTTGAAGCACCATCTTCAAGTCTTAATATGACATTGTCATTAGCGTTAACAGTTTTTATATACTATAATTTTTTAGGTATTAAAGTACATGGCGTTTTTAATTATTTTAAGCACTTTGCTGGTCCAGTATGGTGGTTAGCATGGTTGATGTTCCCTGTAGAGATAGTTTCTCACATCTCTCGTATCATATCACTGAGCTTCCGTCTCATGGGAAACATCAAAGGTGATGATATGTTCTTGTTTGTAATACTTATGTTAGTTCCATGGGTTATGCCTTTGATCCCATTTGCCTTGTTGACATTTGGAGCACTGCTTCAAGCATTTATCTTTATGATGCTCACTTATGTATATATAGCTGGTGCAGTTGTAGTTTCTGAGCAGTAGTATTTTCATAATGCAAAAAGATAAATTCAGTAGAATAATAAGCTTTTTGCTTGGAGCATCATCAGCTATAGTCTTTTTTGGTGCTCTTATAACCTTTAGAAGCTTTCTTTCTTTAGGGCTTCCAATAGCCATTTTTTTAACATTTGGCTATATCTTCGTTACATTATTTATGATTTTAGCGCTAGACTCTTTTTCAACCAATAAACAAAAACTTCAAGAGATGAAAAAACAAACCAAACTCTTAGAAGAACTCTTCCAAGAAAAAGATGAGAAAATTATCGATGCTTGATGGAACTTTAAGAAAAAATATAAGATCTGGACAAAGTGTTGCTATTGTACTCAAACAAAACCAAGACACTGGTTACTTAACCGATGGAATCGTAAGAGATATCCTTACAAATTCACCCAAACATCCTCATGGCATCAAAGTTCGTTTGATGAGTAAAGAAGTAGGGCGTGTAAAAGAGATATACAATTAGTGAAATCAAATACTAATGATTTTAAAAGCAAATTTTAGATAAAATCTCTCAATTATCTAAACGCTTTTAAGGAATCATATGTTTGAAACAGTCATCGGTCTTGAAGTACATGTCCAGTTAAACACAAAAACAAAACTTTTTTGCTCGTGCCCTACGAGTTTTAATCATAAACAAAATACAAATACTTGCCCAACTTGTTTAGCCCTTCCTGGTGCATTGCCTGTCTTAAATAAAGAAGTAATGCATAAGTCTATTATGCTTGGAACTGCCATCGATGCAACTATCAATAAAACATCATATTTTGATAGAAAGTCATATTTCTATCCTGATTCCCCATCTGCATATCAGATTACTCAGCTTTATACCCCTGTAGTTGAACATGGAAAACTTCAAATAGATTTTGAAGATAAAACACAAAAAAATATCCGTATCAATCGTGCACATATAGAAGCAGATGCAGGAAAAAATATTCATGATGGAGAGATCTCTAAAGTTGATTTAAACCGTGCTGGAACACCATTGCTTGAGATTGTATCTGAGCCAGATATGCGTAGTGCAGAAGAAGCGATACTCTATCTTAAAAAATTACACGCTATCATCCGTTATTTAGATATAGGTGATGCAAATATGCAAGAGGGTTCTTTTCGTGTAGATGTGAATGTTTCCATTCGCCCTTATGGAGATGAAAAACTTTATACTCGCGTAGAAGTAAAAAATATCAACTCATTCAAGTTTATTCAAAAGGCGATAGAGATTGAAGTCAGGAGACAAAGTGAAGCTTGGGAAGATGGCATTTATGAAGATGAGATATGTCAAGAAACTAGACTTTACGACCAAGAAAAAGATGAAACCCGTTCTATGCGTGGTAAGGAAGAAGCTGCTGATTACCGTTACTTTCCTGAGCCCGACCTGCTCAAAGCTGTAGTGACTGATGAAATGTTGGCAATATATTCTCAGATTCCAGAGCTTCTTGATGCTAAAAGAGAACGCTTTATCAAAGAATATGGGATGAATGAATATAACGCAGGTGTTATTACAGCTACCGTTGAGATGGCACACTTCTTTGAAATGATGATGAGCGAAGAGGGAGTAAGTGCAAAAACTGCAACTTCCCTTTTAACTGTTGAGCTTCAAGGTCGTCTTAAAGGTGAACTCAGTCTTGCTAATTCTCCTGTAGATGCTAAAAAATTAGGCTTTTTAGCAAAAAGAATTGATGATAAAACTATTAGCGGAAAGGCTGCTAAAGATGTTCTTGATAAGCTGATGGAAGAAGACCTTGAAGTTGATGGTGTTATTGATGCACTAGGACTAAAACAAGTTACAGATACAGGAGCTATTGAGGCTATGTGTCAAGAGATTATCGATGCAAATCCTGAAAAAGTAGAGCAGTATAAAGGTGGCAAAGAGAAGCTTCTTGGTTTCTTTGTTGGACAAGTGATGAAAGCTTCAAAAGGAACTGCTAACCCTCAAGCGGTTAATGAGATTTTAATATCAAAGCTTAGCTAATGAACTCTTTTACTCGTTATATAGTAGATTTTGCATACTTTTTAAAAACATCTAATCGGTATCAAAAAAGGCGACGATTTTTTTTCAATGTTTTAGAAAATGATGAATATTATTATAAAAAATATTTTGATATATTTATGATGCTACTTATATTTTCTAGTGTCTCTACCCTTATTTATGGGGTAAAAAATGATGTTCCAGAAGCTCTTGATGCTTTTAACAGTTATATCATCTCTTTTATCTTTTTTGTAGAGTATATTTTTAGATTGTGGATTTCTAGTAGTGTAAGTAAGGTTATCATTCACCAAGATGAATATAGTGATCTCTTGGGACGAGACTTTGATATGGTTTTTGTTATCAAAAGAGTTTTTCATGATAAACTACAATATGTATTGTCCCCAAAAGCAATTATTGATTTTCTAGCAATTATGCCATTTTTCCACGAGCTAAGGCTACTTCGTGTTTTTATATTGTTTCGTGTTTTTAAACTTTTTCGATATACAAGAAGCTTTCAGACATTTAGTTCAGTGCTTGTTAGTAAACGCTTTGAGTTTTTCACTTTAGGCATGTTTGCATCTATTGTTATCTTTGTCTCCTCAGTGCTTATTTATATGATGGAAGCTACGAATCCTGCATCACCTATTGATACTCTTTATGAAGCCTTTTATTGGTCTATAGTTACTATATCTACAGTTGGGTATGGTGATGTAGTGGCTGTAAGTCCTGAGGGACAATTTGTTGCAATACTTGTTATATTTGCTGGGATAGCAGTGCTTGCATTTACAACTTCTCTTTTTGTTTCAGCCTTTACTGAAAAAATAGAAGATATAAAAGAATCAAAAACTATCCAAGATATTATGAAATTAAATCAAATTTATCTTATATGTGGCTATGAAAATATAGCAAAAGAGGTTGCAAAAAAACTTTTAAGAGATAATTTAAATGTCGTTGTTATAGACAGTTTGCCAGAGCGAATTGAAAATGCAAAAAGAGATTCCCTCAATGCTCTTCATTATAATCCTGGAAGTATGGAAAGTTATAAAAAATTAAATATAAATTTATCTACACAAGTAAAAGCTATCTTATGTTTACAAGAAGATGATGTTGCAAATGTTTATACAGCCTTAACTGTGCGTTCTATCGACAAAGATGTAAAAATCATGTCTTTATTGATGAATAAAGTACATAGAAATAAACTTACAAACTCTGGTGTGAACGAGATACTTTATGATAAAGAGTTTGTTGGCTTAATTGCACGAGAATATGTAGGACAACCTGTTGCTTTTGAAGCTATTTATACTATTCGCTCGGAATATACAAACATCATAATGCATGAGATAGTTGTAACAGAAAGAATCTCTCAAACTATTTCAACTTTAAAAGAACTTCAAAATGTAAAATACAGAGTAGTTTTACTTGGTTTATATAAAAAGAAGAATAAAAGATTTTTCTTTAACCCAATTGAGAGTACACTTCTAGAAACAGGTGATTATTTGCTAGTAATAGGTAATTATATGTTTATAAAAGAATTTGCAAAATTTTTATCTACTAAATAGGTGGGAAAATGAATATCAGTAGTGCACTTGTTTTTGGCAATAATGAATATGGGCAAGAGATTGCTAAAAATGTAACACACAAGTACAGTAGTATAACTATCTTTAGTTTGGAGGATATTGATAAAGATGACAACTCTGCATTTAAACTTGAACAATTTGACCTCAGTGAAGACTGGGATGAACTCAATGAACAGTATGATATGGATAGTTCAATCATATTTTGTGCTATTAATGAGGAAGCAAAAAATATCTTTTTAACCATATCTTTGCGTTCAAGTTTCAAAGATATCACAATAATCGCTTTAGCAAAGAATAATGAAGATGCCAATAAATTAAAAATGGCAGGAGCATCGAAGGTCATTCCTATTGTAGAAACTACTGCAAATATCATAACTGACATGCTCAAAAAACCTATTATTACTGAAGTTCTTCATAATATTTTATATGAAGAGTCTAGACTTAAAATTATACAAGTTACTCTAAGCAGTGTAGACGCCTTTACTGGTTTGTATCCTGCTGAGATAGATTGGAGCAAGAAGTATGGTGTCTTAGTCTTGACTATTGTGCATGAGGATGACTCTCATGAGTTTATCTATTCCTCAAAAACAAAACATAATTATCTTAAAAGTGGAGATGTATTAATAGTAGCTGGATATGAGGAAGATTTACAAAATTTTAAACATAGCATAGGTGGTGAATGATGTCTGTTGGAGTCATAGGTGCAGGTAAATGGGGGAGTGCTTTAGCTTTTGCATTTGCACAAAAGAATGAGGTCTTGATCACATCAAGAACACCAAGAGATTTAAAAAACTTTGTCACTTTAGAAAAGATTCTTGAGTGTGAGTATATTGTCATCACTGTCCCCGCACAACAAATAGCATCTTGGTTAAAGCAAAATTTTTACTTTACTGGACAAAAAGTTTTAGTTGCTTCTAAGGGCATCGAGGCTTCTTCGGGGCGTTTTTTAAATGAAATATATCAAGAACATATTCCAAATACCCATATTGCTTTTTTATCAGGTCCATCTTTTGCTTCAGAAGTTCTACGCTCTTTGCCTACAGCATTGGTTGTCAACTCAAGCAATGAAGAACTCTCATCTGAAATGGCACAACTATTTCCCGATTTTATCAAAGCATACACATCTACTGATGTCATTGGAGCAGAGATAGCAGGGGCATACAAAAATGTTATCGCCATAGCTGCTGGTATTTGTGAAGGTCTAATGCTTGGGAAAAATGCAGCAGCTGCTTTAATCTCTCGTGGCTTGGTAGAGATGCAGAGGTTTGGAGTCGCTTTTGGAGCAAAAGAGGATACTTTTAGTGGACTTAGTGGTGCTGGAGATTTGTTCTTAACTGCATCCTCAGAGATGAGTAGAAATTTTCGAGTAGGTCAAGGTATAGCACAAGGGAAGTCTCAAGAAGAGATACTTCTGGAGTTAGGCGAAGTAGCAGAGGGTATTGGTACCACCTATGCCCTCCATGAGATCTCCCATAAAAAAGATTTGTATCTCCCTATAGCCAAAGAGGTGTATGCTATGCTCGAGGGAAAAAGTCCCAAGGAATCTTTAAAAGATTTACTTTCAAATTAACTAGGTAGGTACTTGTAGATGTCTCAACAAAAAATTCAAATCAAAAAAATTCTTTTAGCTATCATTATTGGTTTAGTATTTTTTGCTCTGTCTTTTGAAGTGTTTACTTTGACTCAATCGGCACTCATTGGTACTATTGCTCTTTTAGTTACCTTATGGACCAACGAAGGACTCCCTTTGGGAGTGGTTTCTTTGCTTCCTATCATACTCTTTCCTGCTTTTTCAATCATGAGTACAAAAGCAACTTCTATAAACTATTCTAATCCCATAATTTACTTGTTTTTAGGTGGTTTTTTGATAGCAATTGCAGTTGAAAAAACAGATCTACATCAATGGATTTCAGGTAAAATTTTAGGTATTTTTCCGCCAACGCCAAAAGGGATTATCTTCTCTTTAGTTTTTACTTCAGGGATACTCTCCTCTGTGCTCTCCAACACAACAACAACACTCCTTCTTATCCCAGTCGCTCTATTTTTAACCCAAAATATGCATCTAAAAATGCGTTTTGCTTTAGCTATCGCTTATGGTGCTAGTGTAGGTGGAATACTGACACCTATCGGGACACCACCAAACCTGATACTCCTAGGTGTGATGGAAGATCACTCTATGAAGATTATCCCTTTTTTAAAGTGGGTAACACTTGTAGCTCCTTTAGTTTTTGGGATGTTTATTGTTGTTGCAACGCTTTTGAGTATAGGGGTAAATCATATTAAGGTTGAAACTACTGTAAATCCTAAGCCCTTGGATTTAAAACAAAAACAAGTTTTTTTTATCATTGGATTTTTAGTGAGTATGCTACTTTTAAATGCCCCTTTGCAACCCTATTGGGGTGGACTTGGACTGAGTGAAGCTGGTTTGATACTCGCTTGTGGATTAATGCTTTTTGCACCCCCTTTTAATATTCTTGATTGGATGGAGGATAAAGCAAAAGTGCCTTATAGAATTATGTTTTTATTTGGTGCTGGATTTTCTATTGCAAAAGCATTTTCACAAACTGGTTTAGCAGATGAAGTTGCCTCTTATCTGCTCTCTATTACAAATCTACCACCGATACTTCTACTCTTATCTATAGCTGTACTTATTACATTTACTACAGAGATAACTTCAAATACAGCTTTAATCTCTATAATGTTGCCAGTAATTTACTCAGTAGCCGAGCAAAGTGGTATCAACACTACCTTATTTATGATGGTAGCGACAGTATGTGCAAGTTATGCTTTTATGTTACCAATAGCTACGCCACCCAATGCTATTGCGATGAGTAGTGGAGTGGTGCAGATAAAAGATATGGCAAGATACGGAGTGATATTGAATTTAGTTGGGATAGGGCTTATTGTTCTTATCTCAGAATTTTTTTGGAAAGGTCTGCTATGATTTTGACGATAAATGAACATGTTCATTTATCTACGTTAACACTAAGTTTTACTCAGCGTAAGGCTCACGTGCAGAAACTGCACTAATATTAAAATAGAAATTTTTAAGGAAAAAAAATGATAGTTCATATAGTTATGTTTAAGTTTAAACAAGAGAAAAAGCAAGACAATATTTTGCTAGTTAAAGAGGCATTAGAGGGATTGGTAAAAAAAATCCCTGAGTTAAAGTGCCTAGAAGTAGGCATTGACTTCAATCAGAGTGAGAGGGCGTTCGATCTCTCTCTTTACTCGACTTTTAATACAAAAGATGACCTAAAAGTATATGCAGCCCATCCAGTGCATCTAGAAGTTGTAGCACTTATTAAGAGTGTAACAAGTGAGTCTAAAGTAGTTGATTATGAGGTGAGAAGCTAATGTTAATGACAATAATGGCTATCTACTCAATATATGTTTTAGTATCAATCTATGTAAGTATTATGCAGATTGGTTATGTAAATCAAGCAAAAAGAAAAAATGCACTCTTACTAGGACAAGCGGAGTTTCTCCAAGCTGGTAACTATTCGGTAGCAAAAGAAAAAATGTCAATACTAAGTTCTTTTGTGGATTATATCCTTTTTACTGCATGGTTAGGGTT